>DATHMC010000028.1:0-3944 GCA_035487495.1 Undibacterium sp. | reverse complement strand
ACGGGCCCATATTGTTCGCGGCTCTGGCAACGAAGACGGCGACCACGCAGCCGATCAGGGTGGCGATAATGATTTCCCTGGTCTTTGATTTAGGATCGCTATCCCTGAACCAGAAATACCAAAGTATGCCCATGAAGGGTATGCCCTTGAACAGATCCGAACCGGAAATGTAGTGAACGATCTGGTTGAAGGGCGCTGACATCGATGTGAATTGCGCCAGCCAATTCATCACAGAAAGATTCAGATAATTGTTCCACATGATAGCCGCCTCTCCTTAGTCATACTGTTACGCATTTTGTTTGCATGGCAGGCTCCAGAGTTCGGAGCGCATGCCGTCTTCTTCGTTTTTTTCATTAGCATCTGTTGTGGGTAACCCGGCTGTGACTGTAATTCATATGGTCGTTGTTGCGTTATTTGCTGCGTTATTTGCTGCGTTATTTTATCCGGCAGACCGTGCAGGAGAAGCAAGCCGTTCTGCTGAAATCCAGGACAGAAAATTTCGCCCCCCGTTTTGATCTCATCTTAAGTTTGAATAGCCGAAGGCGCCTTTGCGCACATTTTTGTTGCCTTGAGTAATCATTTTCGATGGGCCGGATATTTAACGAATTTGTGCCTTGCACAATTAAATATCTGGACGATACTAAGGGCTAATAACATTCATCCGAATCTCTTGTAAATCGCAATGAAATATTGTCCAGCAGAAATTTCATAGCTGCCGAGATACGATAATTGGATAAATAATATCTCATACATTTCTATGATCTTTCGTATTCGAAATTTTTTATTTTCATTATGTGGCCTGTCGGCAATGCCCATTCTGTAAGGGTTTGACAACGATTCCCATTCGGATATCTTGCATGCAGCTAAGTCAAATCTCAAGGTTTGGCGTGCTGGAAATCTTGATGTTGCCACATTTTTTTTCGATCAGCAGCTTAGTTGTTAATGTGAAAACCGATGTGCTACTAATTGTAAAAAAACGGGCCTTGAATGAACTCACGACATAAATTGCAGTCTCTAGGTGACGTGCTTATGTTGTATTGCAGCATAGGCCGCGCAACTCCTTTTCATGTCGAAAAGCCGGGCCAACTTCTCTTTCCCTATTTAAAAAAGGTAGGGGAGCGTGGGAGCCAGTTCCGACTTTGCTCAGATTCCTGATATCCGCCAGTACCTGGTGTGATAAGTATTTTGTTGAAGGAAAGATCATGCAAAAAACACGTCTCTCTGATGCGCCACGCGCCAGATCAATATTGCAATCCCGTCAGGACAACGAGGCATCCGGCTGCGGCCCACAAGACGAGCACTTAGCGTTCGCCTGATGCCGATACCCGTGTGACAAACATTGCGCAAGGGCCTTTGCATGTGCTGCAAACACGCCCTGCATTCCATCCATCATTTTTCTTGCCGTTTCTGTTTTGTCTTTAGCGCGCTTTGATGTAGCCGCCGTTGTAACAGCTGACCTGAAAGTTGAAGTAAAAGCTGACACCAAGCAACTGCGCGATTCAATCCTGCGATGACAAGAAGCGGTGCTTATAACTCGCGTTGTGTACGTTTGCGTACGGAATCGATCGACTTATTAGTTTACTTTTCGTTTAGCTTTCGCCCGTGGCTTGCATCTTTTGAAAAATACATGCTTCGCCAGTTACCGGTTTTCCGACGAGCCGATCTGATTTTTTAAACGACTGTTCCTGCCATTTTTTTGGAAGGAAGAAAGTTTTTTCAAGTGTCAGTGAAGTCTAGTCAACAGATTTTTGGTGCAAGCAACGCACTATAAGAGGTATGCAATGAACAGAAGAACAAACCGCCGCGCAGGATTTTTCCAATTGTCATGTAAGGTAATTTTCCTCTTGCCAATATGCTCCGGCGTACCGCTGCTAGCCGTCGCCAACGACTTGGTGCCGACAGACGTCATGCCGCCGCCCGATGTCATTGTGGCAGCGCCGGATTCGGTCAAGCCCTATGCCGGTTACGGCGTCAGCTATGACAGCAATCTGCTGGGATTGCAAAATTCCGCCGCCGCGCAAGCCATGGGGATAGGCAGCGATCTATCGGATTACACGCGCAGGGCGCTGTTCGGCCTGGCCATCGACAAGAGCATCAGCCAACAGCATCTGACGGCGAATGTGAGTGTCGCCAAGGTCGATTACGACAGATTCCAGCAACTCGATCATCTGGATAAAAACCTGGCCGCCAACTGGAACTGGCATGTCGGGCCTCACGTCGAGGGCAATGCCGGCATCACCTATTCGCAAGGACTGACTCCTTTCATCGATTTCCATTTGCTGGAAAAAAACCTGCGCACGCAAGAGACTGCCTATGTTGACGGCTCTTGGCTGTTCCACCCGAGCTGGCGCGTACACGCCGGTTTGGTACACAGCAAATTGTCGTACGACCTGGATTCGCAACGGCCGGCCGATAATTCACAGAATCAAACTGAGGTGGGGCTCGACTATCTGGCCGCCACCGGCAGCACCGTCGGTGTCCAGCTGCGTCATACCCGCGCCGATTTTCCGAACCCGGAACAGATCGCCGGTTCGGAGGTGTTCAACGGTTATAACCAGGATGAAATCAAGGGCAAGGTTGACTGGATGTTGAGCGGCAAGACCAAGCTGCACTTTTTAGGCGGCTGGGTCAGTAGAAAACAAGATGCCCCGTCCATCAGGGATTTCAGCGGCATCAATTCGCGGGTCGCCGCAGACTGGTCGCCTACCGGGAAAGTCGATCTCACTGTCGCCGCGTTTCGCGAGATCGGCGCCGTCGACGATCTGTCTACTGTCTATTCCATGAATCACGGCGGCAGCATTGCGTCGGCTTGGCAGTACTCGGAAAAAATCCGCCTGGTAGCGCAATTCAAATATCAGAAAAGAGATTTCAGCCAATCGATAGAGACCGGCACCCCCGGCTCGCCGAATCAAAACGATGTACTGCGCAACACGGCGCTGACCATGATTTACAACCCGACGCTGCATTGGCAAGTCCAGTTGTCTGGCATCCGCAGCACACGCGCTTTAACCAGTACGCCAGGCGGCTTTGTGAATAACGGCGTGATGCTGAATACACGCTATGCATTTTGAGGTAGGGAAAAATGACCGAGAATGACATCCCGCTAGTTTCCTTCTTCAAGCGCCTGCTTGACCCGGCTATTATTCTTGGCTCCTTGTATCTGGTCATCGTGGCAAAGGACGAGGTGTTCACCGGTAATTACCTGGTGCTGATGATTATCGCTTTCTTCATTTCCTCGTATATCTACGAACAGATCGACTTGTATCGCACCTTGCACGTTGTCAAGCAACTTGGTTACGCGGGCGATATTTTCTTTGGCTGGATGATCATCGTTGCAGTCCTGGCGTTGATGGGGCAGGTGACAGGATTGCGCTATGAATTTTCCGACAGCGTCATATGGACCTGGTTTGCGCTGGCCCCTTTCGCGCTGCTGCTGAGTCGTTTGACCGCACATAAGCTGGCGTTTAATTTCGGCAAGAAAGTTGAAGTCCGCTCGGCGGTAATCGTCGGTTCCAACGAACCTGGGAGCGATATTCACAAGTCCCTGATGTCGGGTAGCAACGCTGGCATCGATTTACGCGGGTTCTTTGACGATCGCGATCAAACCAATCGGCCCTCTGACCTGACTAGTCCGTACCTGGGCCCTATCGCAGAGGTTGGATCTTATGTACGCGAGCATAAGATCAAGACGATCTTCATTTGCTTGCCAATGTCGGCGCAACCGAGAGTGCTGGCCTTGATGGACGAGTTGCGGGATACCACAGCGTCGGTCTACTTCGTGCCCGACATTTATACCTTCGGACTGATACAGGCGCGTCTCGACCATGTCGGCGGCATCCCGGTAATCGGCATCTGCGAAACGCCATTCACGGGTCTGCGCGGCGTAGTGAAGCGCGGCAGTGACATTGTCCTGGCGTTGTTGATTCAGATCCTGCTGCTGCCGG
>DATHMC010000027.1:0-37474 GCA_035487495.1 Undibacterium sp. | reverse complement strand
CCGTGGGATATTTTGCAGCTGAAGCTGATCACGGCGATTGCCGCCGGCACTCCGCCATCGCTGGTGAATCTGAGCGTACCCTGGGCGGAAGAATTTGCGCGAGACGGTCTGATCGAGCCGGTAGATACTCTGATCGGCAATCGTTCCGCGTACACCAAAGGCGCCCTGGCGGACATGAGCTTCAGGGGGCACCTGTATGGGTTTCCGCACTATAGCAACGTCAATGTCATTGCCTATAACCGCGAGATATTGGCTGCCGCCGGCCTGCAGCGGGCGCCGCGCAATATGGACGAGATCCTGACGTATGCCAGGCAGATCGCCGCCAGGACCGGCAAGGCCGGGTATGCGCCTGCATTGGGGAAAATCGATGGCTTCCTGCTGCAGCAAGGGCTGGAATTGGTCAGGGACGGCAAGGCGGTCTTCAATTCGCCGGCACACGTGGCATTGATCCAGAAACTGGCAGATACCTATAAGGCCAACGGATTACTGAAGGATAAATTGTTTGCCGAAGACAATTTCCCGGCCGTCGTGGAGGCCTACCTGGGCGGGCGGCTGGGCATGATGGTCAGCGCGCCAACCGCACTCAAGCGCATACAGGCAGACTCCAAAGAAATCTACGCGGTGACCGATATCTTTCCGGCGCCGGCCGGGCCGACCGGCATAGCCGACGGCGGCTGGATGTTTAATTTTGCAGTCCCCAAGGGCGTGCAGCCGCAAGCGCTGCCGGCGATTGCAAAGTTTGCGCAATTTCTGACCAATGACGAGAATCAGCTGGAATTTGCCAGGATTGCCAATGTGATGCCGACCACCGTGAAGGCGTTGGCCGATCCGCATTTCCTGCAGCTGCCTGCGCATGCAGGGGCGGCTGAAAAGGCGCAGGCGGTGGCGGCCGGCTCCATGGAAAATTCACGCAGCCTGTATGTGGCGGGTATCGACGACTATGACGAGCTGCGGCGCTTTCTGGTAAAGGCAGTGGAAGCCGGCATGACAGGCAAGAAAGACATCAAGCAGGCACTGGATGAGGCTGTCCTCATCTGGAACAAGAAACTGGCGACGCGGCTATGAGCATGGCGCATAACAAGGTGCGCAAGCACGGCTTGCTGGCCTATGTATTCCTGGCGCCGGCGCTGATCCTGCTGGCGGCGTTTTCGTTCTGGCCGGTGCTCTTCGGCTCTTACCTGACCTTTACCGACTTCAGCCTGGTCAGGCCCACGCACTGGGTGGGCCTGGACAATTTTCGCTATATCTTTGAAAACGACATGTTCCTGACCGGGTTGAAAAATTCCCTGCTGTTCCTGCTGATCGTGCCCTTCATTCAATTGGGAGCGATCACGCTGGCGGTGCTGGTGAACAATCAATTGCCGGGGATACGCCTGTTCCGCGCAGCCTATTATGTCCCTGTGGTCACCACGGTTGCGGTGGTCGGCATCATGTGGGGTTTCATGTTCCATGATCAGGGTGCGCTGAATTATGTATTGCTGAAACTGCACGCGGTCAGCGATCCGATAGGCTGGCTGTCGGATGACGCGATCGCCTTGTTTGCTGTCATGTTCGTATCGCTATGGCGCGGTCTGGGATGGTATATGGTGATGTATCTGGCGGCACTGCAAGCCATACCCGCGGAGATGCAGGAAGCCGCGATACTGGATGGCGCCAACCTGTGGCAGCGTTTCTGGAAAATCACCGTGCCCATGCTGCATCCGACCATCATGGTGTGTACCATCATGTCGGTGCTGGCGGCGCTGAAAGCCTATCAGGAGGTGGATGTGCTGACCCAGGGCGGGCCGATGAATTCCACCTTCACGGCGCTGTACTACGCGTATGATCAGGGACTGAAGCACCTGAAGCTGCCGCGCGGATTGGCGGCCAGTTTCGTGGTTTCTGTATTCTGCATAGGGATCGCAGTCTTGTGCCTGCGCTACCTCAAACCGAAACACCGATGAGCACGATCCGATTGCGCCGGCTGCCCCGTATCCTGCTCCAGTATCTCGTGTTGCTGGGGTTGGCAATCTTGTGTGTGTTCCCGTTCTGGTGGACGCTGGTAGTGGCGGTTTCCACCAAGGGAAACATTTTCGAATTCCCGCCTGCTTTCTGGCCGCAGTCGGTGTCGCTGGAAAATTTCGTCGAAGTATTTCGCGTGATTCCGATACTGGCGTTTTACAAGAATTCGCTGTTGATCACCGCTTCTACCGTCGCCTGGAAATTATTGCTGTGCTCGCTTGCCGCCTACCCGTTGTCTCGCATGCGTTTCAGCGGCAGCAAGCTGGTATTCGGCCTGATCCTGGCCACCATGATCTTGCCGTCGGAGGTGAATTTCCTGGTCAACTTTATCACGATGACCAAGATAGGCCTGGTCAATACCTATACCGGCGTGATCTTGCCGAACGTGGTCACCGCTGTCTCGATACTGTTGCTGAAGCAGGCCTTTGACGAAGTGCCGCAAGACTTGATCGATGCGGCCAGGGTGGACGGCGCGGCGGAGTGGGTGATCTTCTGGAAGATCGTCCTGCCGCTGATCACACCCTGGCTGGCGACGGTGGGCATCCTGGCTGCGGTGGAGGCATGGAATGAATATATCTGGCCTTCCATCGTGATCAGCAAGCCGGAGGATTTTCCGCTCTCGGCGGGGGTGCTGTACCTGCGCGGCACCTACGGCAGCAGCACCCGCGTGATTGCGGCGGGAACCATATTGACGGTAGCGCCGATACTCGTCGCCTTTTTATTTACCCAGCGCTTTTTTATGCGCGGCATGGATGGAGCAGTGAAATGAGTCAGCATTTGAATGTACCGAACACAGAACTGGATGCGCGCAAGATAGCCGGTCAATCCATCATGATACGCATGCCGGGCACGTCGCTGGATGCCGATACCGCGGCCTTCCTGCGCGACAACCATATCCGCGCAGTGTGCCTGTTTCGCCAGAATATGGTCGATGCGCAGCAACTGTCAAAGTTTACCGCCGATCTGCGCGCGGTGATGGGCCCCGATGCCCTGATCGGTATCGACCAGGAGGGCGGTGCGGTAGTGCGCGCCACCTGGGTGCCGCAACCGCCTGCCGCGATGTCGCTGGGTGCGAGCAACGATCCGGCGCTATGCCGCGAGGTAGGCGCAGCAGTGGCGCGCGCCGTCCGGTCGCTCGGCTTTAACTGGAATTTTGCGCCGGTGCTGGATCTGAACAATAACGTCGACAACCCGGTGATATCCGAGCGCTCGTTCGGCGCCGATCCGGACCGGGCAACCGCGCTGGCAATGGCCTGGATGGAAGGCAGCCTGTCGGAAGGCGTGGCCTGCTGTGTCAAGCATTTCCCCGGCCATGGCGATACCAATGTGGATTCCCACCGGGATTTGCCGACCGTCGCCAAATCCCGCGCCGAACTGGATGCGCTGGAATTGTCGCCGTTCCGCCAGGCTGCCGGCAATGCACCCGCTGTGATGAGCGCGCATATCGTATATCCGGCGCTGGATTCGGACTATCCGGCTACCATGTCCAAAAAAATCCTGACCGGCATCTTGCGCGAAGAGTGGAACTATCAGGGCGTGGTGATTACTGACGGCATGGACATGCATGCGATAGCCGGCCGCTACGGCGTCGGCAAGGCCGCGGTCATGGCGCTGGCTGCGGGCGCCGACCTGGTGATGGCACTGGGCACCAGGGAGACCCAGATAGAAACGCTGGATGCGCTGACCGCAGCGATAGAAGCCGGAGAGATTGACCAGGCAGGCCTGGAGCAGCGCCTGGCGCGAGTCGATCGGCTGACGCAGGAATATCCTTGCGCCCGGGTGCCGTATCAAACCGAGGCGGCAGACCAGGCCCTGATGCTCAGGGCCTGGGGCCGCGGCCTGACCGTTGCCAGGGGCGCAGCCGCGCCCCCTGCCGGCAGCAAGATACGCCTGGTGACCAGCGCCAATGTCGTCAGCGACGGGGTGTCGGAGGCCGGCGTCCCGGCAGAAAGAGTGGCCGCGATGTTGAGCCGGATCTACGAGGTCGATACGGTCACTTTTGAAAAAATGGACGACTTCGACTGGAGTGCGTTGCCGGATGACGGCCGCCCGGTGATCCTCGCATCGACAATACGCCTGCGTTACAGCGAGCAGGTGCGGCTTACCTGGAAGCCTGATTTGCACCTGGTGTTGTGGAATCCGTTCCAGTCGCTGGATATACAGGCGCCGGCGCTGATCACCTATGGTTTCTCCGGCCCGGCGCTGGAGGCTGCGGCACGCTGGTTTGCGGGCGAACTGAAGGCTGAAGGCCAGTTGCCGGTACCGGGCTTTCAACAGATGGTGCGTGCCTGAAATCTGGAATGTAGAAAAAATAGGCCATTTCGGAGAGCCATGTCACAAGTTAAGCTAAGTAATATCGTCAAGGAATATGACGGCGGCGCCAGAGTCATCCACGGCATCGATCTGGACATCGCAGACGGCGAGTTTGTCGTTTTTGTCGGGCCTTCCGGATGCGGAAAATCCACCTTGCTGCGCATGATTGCCGGCCTGGAAGGGATTACCGGCGGCGAGTTGCACATAGGCGATACGCTGGCAAACGACGTCGCTCCGGCCAAACGCGGCCTCGCGATGGTGTTCCAGTCTTATGCACTGTATCCGCATATGTCGGTGTATGAAAACATGGCGTTCAGCCTGAAACTGGCCGGCATGAAACGCCTGCAAGTGGAGCAAGCCGTGCAGCAAGCGGCAAATGTTCTGCAGATCAGCCATCTGCTGCAACGCAAGCCCAAGGATTTGTCGGGCGGCCAGCGTCAACGGGTTGCGATAGGGCGGGCGATTGTGCGCGAGCCGGCCGTGTTCCTGTTCGACGAGCCCTTGTCCAACCTGGATGCCAGCCTGCGCGTGCAAATGCGCATAGAGCTCAGCCGCCTGCACCAGGAACTGAAAACCACGATGATCTATGTAACTCACGATCAGGTGGAGGCGATGACGCTCGGCCAGCGCATCGTCGTGTTCAATGCGGGCAGAATAGAGCAGGTCGGTACGCCGCTGGATTTGTATGACAATCCGGGCAACCTGTTCGTGGCCGGATTTCTCGGCGCGCCGAAGATGAATTTCCTGAAGGCGGAGGTGTTTGGCGTGACGGCTGACGGTATTTCCGTACGCCTTGCCGGCGTCAGCTTGCTTGATCTTCCGGTTGCAGGCCAGGGATTGGCCGTCGGCGGCCAGATAAGCCTGGGCATACGCGCGGAGCATATCAGGATCGCGCCCGCCGCCAGTGCAGACCTCGCTGGTGTTGTCGCCAGCGTTGAGCTGGTAGAGCATCTTGGCGATTCGTTGATTGTATATGCGCGATTGACCGGCGAACCGAATCTGCTGGCCGTCAAACTCGGTACGGAGGCGGCAGCGCCCAAGGCCGGCGATACCGTCAAGATTTGCCTGCCGCCGCAACGTTGCCACGTGTTTGATGCAGACGGTAAGGCCTGCCGGAAAACGCCTGCTGCAATCAGGTCTTGATAGACATTGCAAACGATAAAACGATATAAAACAATCAGAGGGACAAGCTCCATGACTATTCAAAAAACCGCCGGCCGCCATCCGATGAGCTGGGTCCCGACCTTGTATCTGGCGCAAGGGCTGCCCTTCTATGCGGTGGCGTTGATCGCCAGCCTGATGTACAAGAGTTTGGGCGTGCCCAACGACCAGATTGCGCGCTGGACCGGATTGCTGGGATTTGCCTGGGTGTTCAAATGCTTGTGGAGTCCATTTCTGGAGCGTGCCCGCAGCAAAAAATTTCTTGTAGTGATCTTCCAGCTCCTGGGCGGCACTTGTCTGGGAGTAGTGGCTTTAACCTTGCAATTACCCTCCTATTTTGCAATGAGCATCGCTCTGCTGGCAGTGGTGTCTATCGCATCGGCAACTCACGACATCGCAGCAGACGGCTTGTATATCGCCAGTCTCAGCAATAAGCAGCAGGCGGAATACGCCGGTTGGCAAGGTGCATTCTTCAACGCGGCCAAATTTCTTTCCTTCGGCGGTTTGCTATACCTTGCCGGGCATCTGGAAAAAAGTATAGGTGTGAAAAATGCATGGATGGCGGTTTTTGGCGTATTGGGCGCGCTAATGATTATTTTGGGCCTATATCATACCCGGGCGTTGCCGGGCACAAAAAATGTAGTCACCGGCGAGAGTCTGGGTAGCATTTTCAATACGTTATGGGAAGTGATTCTCGATTTCTTTAAGAAACCGGGCATCTGGTTGTGCATTCTGTTCATTATCCTGTTCCGTGCTGCCGAAGGGCAGATACAAACCATAGGACCGCTATTCTTGCGCGATCCCCGTAGTCTAGGCGGATTGGGCCTGACCACAGACGAAGTCAGTGTCGTATATGGAACTGCCGGGACCGTCGCCTTCCTGACGGGTAGCGTGCTCGGTGGCTATTTCACCTCCTGGCTGGGCCTGAAGAGAGCCTTGCCTTACCTGATCATTGCGATGAACTTGCCGAATATCGTGTTCATCGCACTCAGCACCACCTTGCCTACCAATCTAGGCCTTATTACAGCAGCGCTCAGTACTGAAATGTTCGGCTACGGTTTTGGTTTTGTCGGCGTGATCCTGTTCATCATGCAGGTGGTGGCGGTCGGCAAGTACCAGACCGCGCACTATGCGCTGGGTACCGGCGTGATGCAACTGGGCTTTGTGCTGTTCAAAATGGTCAGCGGCGATATCCAGCTTGCGCTCGGTTACAAGAATTTTTTCATCTGGGTTTTATTATCAGCGCTGCCGGTATTGCTGGTATTGCGTTTTCTGCCGTTCAAATCCGAGCCGCATACTTCAGCCGGTGCCGACGCTCCGCGAGTATCGGAAGCCCCGCTATAAGCGAGGCTGGCGCATCACGATTTGACCCGCGATGCGCCGGCATTTCATATCAACCCTGAACGAAAACTGCCGCACCGGCCAAATGCGGGTTTCGTTCGCTTACTTCGGCATCAATACCGTATCGATCACATTGATCACGCCGTTGGATTGGTACACGTCATAGGTGCTGATGCTGGCGACATCGCCGTTCTCATCCTTGACGCTGATATTGTGCGGGCCGTTCATCATGAACCACAATTTGCCGCCGCTGGCGGTCGCCAGTTCGGCGGTGCCGCCATGTTTCTTGATGTCGCCGGCTATGGTCATGAAATCGTACCTGCCGGGCACGACGTGATAGGTCAAAATTTTGGTCAGCATTGCCTTGTTTTCCGGCTTTACCAGAGATTCCACCGTACCGGCAGGCAGTTTCCCAAACGCTTCGTTGGTTGGCGCAAAGACGGTGAACGGGCCTTTGCCTTTCAAGGTATCCACCAGGCCCGCTGCCTTGACTGCGGCAACCAGCGTGGTGTGATCTGCAGAGTTGACGGCATTGTCGATGATGTCCTTGCCCGGCAGCATGTTTTGTCCGCCGACCATGACGTCGGCCGCGCTGGACAATCCTGTCGTTGCCAGTACGGCGGTGAACAGTACAGCGTAATTGAAGTTGCGCATGATGGTTTCCTTCCTGGATAAGTGCGAAATCGCACTATCTTCTACGGCAGGTAGCGGGGTTCGGATTCAAATTTCTTATTGCGCAAGACCAGGATGCTTGATAGTCAGGTCCTTGCCGCCGGTTTCTTGACCACCAGCGCCACCCCTGCCACCGCAATCACCATGCCCGCCATCGCCGTCACGGTGAAGCGTTCGTCAAACATCAGCCAGGCCATGCCGGCAGTGACCGGCGGCACCAGGTACATATAGCTGGTGACCTTGGTGGCCTCGCCGTGGCGTATCATCACAAACAGCACCGAGATGCCGACCCCCGACAATACGAATACGGACCATGCCAGCGCCGCAAAAAACTGCGGCGTCCACAATACGGCCTGCGATTCGAAATACAGCGCGAGCGGGAAGGTCAGGATCAGCGATGCGGCGAACTGGATGAACTGGCCGGTGCGCACATCGAAAGACGGGCATTTTTTCTTTTGATACATGGTGCCCACTGTCATGGTCAGCAACGCGAAGATCGCCAGCAGGATGCTGGCAGCACTCAGTCCTATTACCGAAATCTTGTTGGCCACCACCAGGCCGACGCCGAGCATGCCGAGCGCCAGGCCGAGCCATTGCCTGCCTTCCGTCTTTTCGCCTATCAGCGGACCAAGGCAAGCCGTCAATACCGGCTGCGTGTTGACGATCAGTGCGGCTACGCCGGCCGGCATGCCCAGTTTCACCGCTGACCATACGCCGCCCAGATAGCACGCCTGCATCAGTATCCCGGCAATGGCGATGTGCGGCCAGGCACGCCGCGCCGGCCAGGGCGCGCGCATGGTGATTGCCAGTATGCCCATGAACAGCAGTACGCCGGCGTAGCGCAGGCTGAGGAAGGTCAGGGGCTGCGCATAGGGCAGGCCGTATTTGGCGACG
Organism: Undibacterium sp.; assembly: GCA_035487495.1. Classification (GTDB taxonomy): domain Bacteria; phylum Pseudomonadota; class Gammaproteobacteria; order Burkholderiales; family Burkholderiaceae_D; genus Undibacterium. The sequence goes on along the minus strand of DATHMC010000027.1, from coordinate 29,092 downwards.
ACATAGCCCGAGGCCCAGATAAGGATAAAGACGTAGGGGGCGAGGTGAATGTATTTGGGAGGATGCGGATTCATACTGAGAACGATGGCCGATAGCGTTGCAGTATGACCTTAAACGGGGCTGGGGTCTTGGACGTTTTTGCTTGCTGTACCTGAAATTATTTCATCCCGCCGGTATTGGTGACATGAGTTCTGACTACTTGGCGGCATCTTCCGCCTCGGCGGGCAACTCGGCCAGCCATTTGCTGGCTTCATCTATCATCACGGCCAGTTCCTGCTCAACGATGCCAAACATGGCCTCTACCGCAACCTGATTGTTTTCAAGTATGGCTTTTTCGATGTCCAGTGTCAGGCCGGCAAATCGCTTTGCGCCCAACGTGCCCATCGTGCCCCGCATCTTGTGGAACAGGTGGGCTGCTTCCGCGTGCTTGCCGTTGTCCCATGCGAGCCGGGCTTCCCGCACCGGGGTGTTACCTCTGTCTATCAATTTTTTCAGGAAACCCAGTATGGTGTTTCTATGCGCGGCGCTGCCCTTGGTCAGCGCATGGAACCAGCGCGGATCGAAGCTGGGCGCGATAGCGTCGTGGCGCAGTTGCAACCCGGCTTCGCCGTGCTCCGGGTGCGCACGCAGATTTCCTGCAGGCGCCCTGCGCATATCCAGATGCCGGCCTATGGTCGCGAGCATGGTATCTACGTCGATAGGCTTGGGAATAAAGCCGTTCATGCCCGACTCTATGCATTTGTCTCTTTCTGATTCCATCACGCCGGCAGTCATCGCCACGACGGGAATGTCCAGCCCCAGTTCTTTGCGTATCAGTCCGGTGGCGGTATAGCCGTCCATCACGGGCATCTGTACATCCATCAGCACCAGCGCATAATTTTTCGCGTGCTTGCGCAGGTGCTCTACCGCCTTTTGCCCGTCCTCCATCACATCGACGATGGCGCCGTGCTGCTCCAGCATGCCTTTTGCAACAAACTGGTTGAACGGATTGTCTTCCACCAGCAGCAAGCGCGCGCCGCGGATGCAATTTTCCAGTCCGGCGGCATGCGGCGCCAGGGATGCATTGCCGGCGCCTTTGCGCTTCATCAGGATTTCATGCAAGGAATCGAACAGGCTGGAGCCGGTAATCGGCTTGACCAGGATGGCATCCGCCGCGGCGGATGCATCATCTTGTAATAGCGACGCGTGACCGTAGGCATTGGTCAGCAAGATCACCGGCATGGCTTGTCCGGGGAGTGCCTGCCGCAATAGCTGTATATTGCTGCGGCCGTCAATGCCGGACATCTGCCAGTCTATCAGCAGCGCGTCGTAAGCGTCGCCGGCTTCACGGATGGCATGGATGCATGCCAGCGCCGCCTGCGCCGAGTCCGCGCTGTCGGCCCGCCAGTGCCAGGCATTGATCATCTTGTCCAGACATTCGCGGCTGGTCGCATTGTCATCGACGATCAGTATGTTCAAGCCGCCCAGGTCCTGGCTGCGGCGGGTAGTTTTAGTCATGCCGTCGACCGCCAGTTTCAACGGCAAATTGACGGTAAATTCCGTGCCCACCCCTAACTGGCTAGTTACGTTGATGCTGCCGCCCATCAATTCCACCAGGCGCTTCGAGATTGCCAGGCCCAGGCCGGTGCCGCCAAAACGCCGGGTCGAGGATTCATCCACTTGCGAAAATGCCGAGAATAGCCGCGTTTGCTGCTGCAAATCCATGCCTATGCCGGTATCGCGCACATGGAAGCACAAGCGGGCCTCTTGCCCATGTTGAGTCAGCGCCTCTACATAGATGCTGACTTCGCCGCGCTCGGTGAATTTGATCGAATTGCCGGTCAGGTTGATCAATACCTGCTGCAGGCGCAATGCATCGCCGATCAGCATTTTCGGCACATCCGGTTCTACGCCTATTGCCAACTCCAGGTCTTTCGCGCTGGCGTTGGCCATCATGATACTGGCCAGGGTTTTCAACACGTCATCCAGTTGAAAAGGCGATTCGCACAGCTCCATGCGGCCGGCTTCGATTTTGGAAAAATCCAGAATATCGTTCAGGATGGCCAGCAGGGATTGTCCGGAAGCGCGTATCATTTCCAGGTATTTTCTTTGCTCCGCAGACAGGTCCGAGTTGCCGAGCAGGTAGGTCATGCCCAGTACCGCATTCATCGGTGTGCGGATTTCGTGGCTCATGTTGGCGACGAACTCGCTCTTGGCGCGGCTTGCCGCCTCTGCCAGGTCCCTGGCCATTCGCAACGACTGCTGCAATTGCAACTGTTCCGTCACATCCTGCACGATGACTATCGTACACGGCATCTTGTCCAGTATCAGCGGGCTGAAAGTGAGTTGGGCCGTGAAATCGCCGCCGCCGTAACGCAAACCGGAAAACATCTGCGGAGCGTCATGTGCGGGAGTTGCGGCATTCGGCGGATGGAGAGCGTTCTGATGCCTCGCATATGACAAATGCCGCTCTTTCAAATCCGGTACCAGCTTTTGCAATTCCAGAGCCATCAGGCCGTGCGCGGGGTACAGAAATAATTCATGCGCCTCGCTATTGGCCTTGACGATGTTTCCCTTGTCGTCGATGACGATGATCGCGCCCGGCGACAGTTCGAACAGCGATTCAAAATCCTGCTGCATGCGGCGGCTTTGCAGCGCCTCTTGCATCAGCTTGTCATAGGCTTGATTCAATTCCGTCGACTTGGTATCCAGTGCCGTGGTCATTGCGTTGAACGCGCGTGATACGGTACCGAATTCATCCAGCCCCTCGGCAGCCAGACGGTAGCTGAAATTGCCGTCCCGTACGGCCTTGGTGGCGTCCACCAGCTTGGTCAGGGGGCGGATCAGCCTGGTAAAAGAGATCCAAGCGACGGCAATCAGCGCGGTCGTGACGATGAACAATAAAAACGCGCGCGCCCACAGCAGGAAATGTTCGCGCGCCGTGCGCTCCGTGTCAGCCGCCACCGCCCAGCGGTAAGTGCTCTCGCCCATCGCCTGGACTTCCGAGATCAGTTGTCCTACCAGCACCGCCGCCCGCCTGCGCGCCAGATCGGGTGTCATATCCACGGGCTGGTTGGTGATCAGCGCAAATAGGTTTTTTAAGCGGGCATTACGGCTTTGCATATCCTCCAGTTCCGATTTTCCTACCTGTGTCCACGGGCGGTAGCTGGCCAGGGCGCTGCTGAGGTCGGCATGCCGCTGCTGCCACTGTTTGACGGCGCGTTGATTGCTGTCCAGCATGTATTCCTGGGTCAGCACCAGCAAGCTGGACATTTGCCGCGCGGTCAATTGTGCTTGTTGCTGCTCCTGGTTGATCAGGTCGAGCTTGACTTTGGCCATATATACCGTGATGCCGGCAATCAGGCCGACAGTCATGCTGACCGCAACAATCAGGAGGAGCAGGCGCCGTACTTGCATTATTTCGGCGCTCCTTTCGACTTTGCCGTATTCAAGGGCTCGGGATAGATAAAACTGGAAAAATCAGGAAACTGGGTGTCGCTGATCAAATTTTCATTTTTGGCCCACCTGGCGGCGCTATTCAAGGTTACCAGTAGAGAGGGGTCCAGTTCCAGTTTGAACTGGGAGCCTGCCCATAAAGAGTCTATTGCCGCCCTATCCATTCCGCTGTGTTTGGCCAGGATCGCTTTCGCCTTCAAGGGCTCACTGGCGATGAATTGCACGGCCTTCTCCATTGCCCTCAATAATTTGACGGTATCTGCATGCGATTGCGTTACGGTTTTGCGCAACGCCACCAGGTGCGTGCTGAGATTATAGGAGGGCACGACGATATCAAAGGCGTCGTTGCCCAATGCCGCCCGCTGCCTGGATATAAGGGAGTCAAAGGTGGAGAGTGCGTCGACCGTGCCGCCGGCGAGCGCGGCCGGCATGTCTTCCACTTCCAGCGGTACGTGTTCCACCCGCTTGGGATCGACACCCTCAAACAACAGGAAATTATCCAGGAAATAGTGCGATGCGGATTTCCCGATGATGCCTACCCGCTTGCCGACCAGATCCTGTGCTTTGCTGATGTGGGCGCTTTTGCGGGTGATCAGTTTCAGGATGGAGGGGCTGCTGGAGTAGGTCGCGAGGATCACGAAATCCTTGCGCTCTACACTATTGAACATGATGGCCAGATCGCCGGCGCTGGAGAACTGGGCCTTGCCGTCCAGCATGCTGGCGATGCAGCGAAATGCGGCCACGCAGTTTTCTATACGCACGTTCAGGCCTTCTTTTGCAAAATAGCCCAATTCTTCGGCGACAAAGATGACCGTTGAAGGCAGTCCTGTTCCGGTTGCGATGGTAATCGGCGCGGCCGGGTTCGCGCTGGCGACGGAAACAGCGCTGCATCCCAGCGCAAACAAGAAAAGCACGTGCGCGGACAGCATGCGTCTCAGCACAGGCAGGTTGAATGTCGGACCGAAAGCGATGCCGGGTAAGCGCATATATCCAGTTTATTTGAGCAGGGTAACGCTGCCGGGCCTGACTTTCCTGAGGACAGCGGGCTCCAGCACATCAAGGAAGTTGGGGATTTGATGATGACTGATCAAATTTTCCCGGACGGCCCAGCGCGCCTCCGATTCCAACGACGTCAACAGCGACTGGGTAAGCACCAGGTTAAAGCGGAAATCCGACCAGGCCCAGGCGATGAACGCCTGCTCCAGCTTCAGGTGTTCCAGCAATATGGCTTTGCTCCTGCCCTGATGGTTCTGAATGTAAAGTGACGCATTATCCAGCGCGCGCATCAGCCTTACCATATCTTCCTTGCGCGTATTCAGGGTAGGCCTTAAGGTCACAAGATTGAAACTCAGGGTATGGACCGAGTCGATTTGCAATTTTTGGCCTTCGCCTGCCAATGCCTGCATGACCTTGTATGCGGTCGGCTCAAACACGGCGGCAACGTCAATCTTGTGATTCAACATCGCTTGCGGCATGCGTTCCGGGTCCATATTGATCAAGCCCATGCCGCGCGGATCCAGGCCTTGGGACAGGGCGACCAGGTCAAACGCGTACTGGCTCGAAGTACCCATTGGTACCGCTATGCGTTTACCGAGCAAATCCTTGACTGAGGTAATGTTTGCATTCTTATGCACGATCAGCTTGGTATCGAAATTGGCCGTGCAAAAAGTGCTGAGCACCACCAGGTCCTGGCGTTCAAAACTATTGAACATGATGGGCAGATCAGACACTGTCGACAGCTGCGCTTTCCCGTCAAACATTTGCTTGATGCAGCGCGATCCGCTGTTGCAGTCCAGAATTTTTACCTTCAAGCCCTCCTGCGCGAACAGCCCCAGTTTTTCCGCCACATAAAACGGCGTGGACATCCCTGTGGTGCTTACCGCCACGATCAGTTCATTCGCGAACAGATGGGGTGTGCTCAAGGCCATCAACAGACCGAGTATGCGAAAAACTGCGGGGAGGTCTTTCATGTGCCTGAATGTGTTTGTTAGAGAGAGACCGGCTGCTGCACTGCAGACGTGGGGGACTCCATGATATCTGTAATCTGGTTAATATTGCAAAATTACGCAACATAACGGGCCCGCCTCATGTAAAAGCGGCGTTGCCTACCAGGTAGGCAACGCCGCTTTCCAGGCCTTGCCTGGTTCTTCAAGGAACCAGGCAACAGGACGAATCAGATTATGCCAGATTCTTTGCTGCAAAATCCCAATTGACCAGGCTCCAGAACGCTTCCAGGTATTTAGGACGTGCGTTGCGGTAGTCGATGTAGTAAGCGTGTTCCCACAGGTCGCAGGTGATCAGAGCTTTGTCGGCGGTGGTCAATGGAGTTGCCGCATTGGACGTGTTGACGATGTCCAGCGTGCCGTCGGCTTTTTTCACGAGCCATGTCCAGCTGGAACCGAAGTTGCCGACTGCCGACTTGTTAAAAGCTTCCTTGAAGGCATCAAAAGAGCCCCACTTGGCGTTGATCGCGTCCGCCAGTGCGCCGGTTGGCGTGCCGCCGCCGTTAGGCTTCAGGCTGTTCCAGTAGAAAGTGTGGTTCCAGATTTGTGCGGAGTTGTTGAAAACGCCGCCGGAGGATTTCTTGACGATTTCTTCCAGGGTGGAGCTTTCAAATTCTGTGCCCTTGATCAGGTTGTTCAGGTTGGTCACATAGGTTTGATGATGCTTGCCATAGTGATACTCCAGGGTTTCCTTGGAAATATGTGGTGCGAGCGCATCCAGTGCATAGGGCAGTGCCGGTAGGGTATGTTCCATAGTGCATCCTTTTTATTCGTGGTTCGGTAAAAACTCAATTGTAATAGCTAAGTCCTTCGGTTGCAGCAATTGCATTCATTTTAGGCCAAATAGCGGCCGTCCCACTGGAACGGCGGGTGCCGCTCCGGCAAATGCAGGCGTCTGAATTGCGCCCGGCTATTTTGATCACGGATGCAAGGTTGGAGATATGGCCTTTCAGATAGCGGATATAGCCGTCCGCTGATGCTATCCCAAAAGCGCGGCGCGGCTTGCCGGGAGTTTATTCCAGGCCAGGCTGCACGCTGCTGATGCCGACCTCGGCGCTGTCGCCCGCAGTCCTGACGGTAATGCTGGTATTCGGCTGCAGCTGCCTGGTGCTGCGTATCAGCTTGCCCTTTTGGTCGCTGAGGATGCTGTAGCCGCGTTCCAGCGTCCGTTGCGGGCTTAGCAGCTCCAGCTGGGCCTCCAGCGCAGAGAGCTGGTGCCGGCGGGTCCTGGCCTGGCTCGCGGCGCCGGCCGCTAACCGGCGTTTCCATTCTGCCAACTGAGCGCGGTGGCTTTCCGTGTCGGGCAGTTGATTGCGCAGCCTGGTTTCCAGTTGCGCCAGGCCGGCGCGTGAATGTTGCAGCGGATACCTGGCGGAGTAGGCCAGGCTTTGCGACCAGCTTTGCAATTGCAGGCGCTTGTGAGTGATCGCCGCCGCCGGACTTTGCAGCCGGCGCGCATGCCAGTCCAGGGTTTGCGCATGATTGGATAAAGTCCTGCGCATCGCCCTTCGCAGGGCACTGCCTTGCTGCGCCAATGCGGCCAGCCAGTCAGTCCTGGCGGCAGCGGCCAGTTCTGCTGCGGCAGTCGGTGTTGCCGCGCGCACGTCGGCGGCGAAATCGGCGATCGTAAAATCGGTCTCGTGGCCGACGCCGGAAATGACCGGCATGCTGCATGCCGCAATGGCGCGGGCCACAATCTCGGCATTGAAAGACCAGAGATCTTCTATGCTGCCGCCACCGCGGCACACCAGCAGCACGTCGCACTCGGCGCGGCTGGACGCGGTGCTTATTGCCTGGGCAATTTTTTGCGCAGAACCTTCGCCTTGCACCGGGCTAGGGTAAAGCACGATCTGCACATGCGGAGCGCGTCGCTGCAGCGCGGTCAGGATATCCCTGAGAGCCGCCGCCTGCGGACTGGTAACGATGCCTATGCGGCGCACGAAGCCGGGGATGGCGCGTTTGCGTTGCGGATCAAACAAGCCTTCCGCGGTGAGTTGGGCTTTCAATTGCAGGAAGGCTTCGTACAGGTTGCCCAGGCCGGCGCGGCGGATCGCTTCCACGCTTAACTGATAGTCGCCACGCGGCGCATATAGCGTGACCAAGGCTCTGACTTCGACCTTGTCGCCTTCGCGCGGCATGAACCCCGCATATTGGGCGCGGCCGCGGAACATCACGGCCCTGACTTGGGCGGCCTGGTCTTTCAAGGTGAAATACCAATGCCCGGAAGCGGCGCGGGTGAAATTGGAGATTTCGCCGGAAACCCACGTCAGTGGGATGTTTCGCTCCAACAGTTGAGCAACCGCCTGGTTGAGCGCGGAAACTGTCAGTACAGACGGCGTCAATGCTGGAGACGGGGGGCGCGAATCAGGAATCATAGGGATAAACATGGAAAAAGCTGTCCACAGAAGCGTGGTTTGGGCATCAGGATGTCATCAAGCGCCTGTGATGTCAAAAAAGATTCGGTATTGTCAGCTAAGTATTTGATTTTTAATGGAAAGCCGATTCTGCGTAATAATGTGGCAAAGTAGGAAAATCCTTACAAATCAAGGACTTTAGCGCCACATCTTCACATTGTTCACAAAGTTATCCACAGAATCCGTGGGCAAATAAGGATATACGCTTCGTGAATAATTTTCTTGAGATTAATAAATTGGCAAAATAAATCCAGGCTCGTTTGCCAGTTATTTGAGCAGAAATAGTTTATTCAATTTAATCAATTACTTAGCGGCATCTAGCCGGCTTGCTAACAAACTTATCCACAGTAATTGTGAAGAACATGGAAGTTAATTGTCGAAGTGGAAAGAGGATTGCTTGATTGGCGCGCGGCGAGGATTCCGCGCTGGATTGCCTGATAACTGTGCAGTAGCCATATGTTTAATAAAATCAAACGCTTACAAGAATTTTTCCGGCTTGCACACAGTCTTATCCACAATAAATGTGCAAAAGAACGAGGCGGCGAAATGCTGGGCGAGCCGTCCGGATGGTATCGTGAGGATGGCTCTGTAACCGCTTAGCCAATAATTTTGCTGCGTTGCGGAAAAATTGGGCAGCGCGCTGGCTATTAATGAAATCAATGACTTAGAGCTGATTTTTCGGCTTGCACACAAACTTATCCACAAAAAATGTGCAGAACTTGCGGCTCCTGCCGGCATGGGATCGCTGCGCCGCGTGTCAGGAGTAGTTATATTCTTTGCCTAAATTTTGAGCAGAATGGCAATTGTTAATAAAATCAATCACTTAGGAAGGTCTTTGCAAGATGTCCACAATCTTGCGCACAGAAAATGTGTAAAACTGCCTTTTGCACAAATCCGCTGCCGGGTTATTTCTACTTCGATGTTTGTCGCTTTTCTCCGGTCAAGGCTTGCTCAAGGGCAGACAACAGGCTACATTGCGGGGTTGGATTGATTGAACCCTCAAGGAGTTTCTTTTGTTCGCTATTCTTCAAGCGGCTGGCTGGCCGATTTATTTATTGCTGGTTGCTTCGATCATTGCCCTGGCGTTGATCATCGAGCGTTCCCTGTCGCTGCGTCGCCAGCGCATCTTGCCCAAGACCTTGCTGGCGGAAGTCATACGGGTCTACCAGGCGGGCAAGGTCAAGCAGGAGGTGATTGAGCACCTGGCAGCCAACTCGCCGCTGGGCAAGGTATTGGCTGCCGGGCTGCGCAATGTGGATGCGCCGCGCGACGTGATGAAAGAGTCGATAGAAGAGGCCGGCGGCGCCGTCGCGCATGAGCTGGAGCGCTTCCTGACCACACTGGGCACGATAGCCTCATTGGCCCCATTGATGGGCCTGTTCGGCACCGTGGTCGGCATGATAGAAATTTTTGGCGCGCAAAATGCTTCCGGCGCCAACCCTGCCCAATTGGCGCATGGTATTTCCGTCGCACTGTACAACACCGGCTTCGGCTTGCTGATTGCGATGCCGGCGCTGATTTTCTACCGCCATTTCCGCGCGCTGGTCGATAGCCTGGTCGTGGACATGGAGCAGCAAGCGGTAAAATTCGTCGATATCGTCCACAGCGCGAGAAAATAAGATGAATTTCCGTAAAGGCAAGGGCAGGGAAGATCCGGAGATCAACCTGATTCCCTTTATCGACGTATTGCTGGTGATCCTGATCTTCCTGATGGTCACCACCACCTACAGCCGCTTCACCGAGCTGCAAATTACCCTGCCGACGGCGGACGCGGAAAAATCCCAGGACAGGCCGGCCCAGATTGACATAGGCATCGACGCGCAGGGGCGCTACAAGATCAATAGCCAGCCGGTGTCTTTCCTGGATACGGCGACGCTGGCCGAAGATCTGAAGCAGGCTGCCGCCGCACTGAACGGCGGCAAGGATGGCGCGCAGCGTGATCCGGTGGTGGTCATCAATGCCGATCGCGCCACCAGCCACCAATCGGTGATAGACGTGCTGGAAGCCGCACGCATTGCAGGTATGGCGAAAGTTACTTTTGCTGCACAAGCCAGCAATAAAAAATAATCTGTTGTCCCAACGCCTTATTCGTGTGGCGATGCATTCCTTATAGCAGCCGTTTTTTGCATCGCCGCGCCTGATATGCAATGTTGCACTGACCGGGGCGATGGCGCCCCGAGTATTTTATTCTTCCCTTTCGGAGTGTCTTTGCGTTCCCTTATTGAAGCCGGTTTGATGCGGGCCTGGCTGCGCCGCGGCGTGACGGCGCGTTTGCTGTGGCCGATATCCAAGCTGTTCCAGCTGCTGGTGAGCTTTCGCGTCGGCCTGTTTTTAATGGGCTACAAGCGGCAGGCGCGGCTGCCGGTGCCAGTCGTTGTGGTTGGCAACATTTTTGTCGGCGGCACCGGCAAAACGCCGCTGACCATCTGGCTGGTACAGCAACTGCGGTCGGCCGGCTGGAAGCCTGCGGTGGTATCGCGCGGCTATGGCGCCCATGCCGAGTCGATTGTAGAAGTGACTGCCGGGGCCTCGGCCGGCCTGGTGGGCGATGAACCGCTGCTGATCGCGCAACGCGCAGGCTGCCCGGTGATGATCGGCCGCAACCGGACCGCCGCCGCGCAAGCCTTGCTGCTGAAATATCCGGACACCGATGTCATCGTCTCCGATGACGGTTTGCAACACTATGCGCTGGCCAGGGATGTGGAAATCATCTTGTTCGACCAGCGCGGCATAGGCAACGGCTGGATGCTGCCTGCGGGGCCCTTGCGCGAGCCGGCGCAAAGGCGCGGCGACTTTACGGTGCTGAATATTTCCGGCGCGGTGGCAGGCGCCGGGGCCGTCGGTGTCCGCAACGATGCGGTGCGCATGCAACTGGCGGCGGACCAGGTGTTCAGCCTCAGCGATCCCGCGCTCAGCCTGCGCCTGGCGGATCTGCCTGCGCGTGCGGCAAGTATTGTTGCGGCGGCCGGAATAGGCAATCCTGAACGGTTTTTCGCGATGCTGCGTTCGGCAGGCTTGCAAATCGATACGCTGCCCTTGCCTGATCATTACGACTTCACGGACAACACTTTTCAGACGGTACAGGCAGACATGATACTGATCACTGAAAAGGATGCAGTAAAATGTAGGCAAATAAAATCGCTCCAGCAAGATGCGCGGCTTTGGGTCGTCCCGGTCAGCGCGCAACTGGATGCGGATTTTGCAGAAAAATTGATGGAAAAAATTTCGGAGAAACAAAATGGACGCTCGCTTGCTTGATGTATTGGTCTGCCCCTTGTGCAAGGGCCCCCTGGTGTATGACAAGGCGGCGCAGGAATTGATTTGCAATGCCGACAAGCTGGCCTATCCCATCCGTGACGATATCCCCATTATGTGGGCGGATCAGGCGCGCGCGCTGAACGCTGCGGCAGCAGCCGGCGACAATTAAGATGCAAGCTTTTGTTGCGATCGTGCCAGCCCGGCTGGCGTCTACCCGTTTGCCGAACAAGCCGCTGGCGGACTTGGGCGGCAAGCCCATGGTCGTGCGCACGGCCGAGCGCGCACTGTTGTCCGGCGCCAGCCAGGTGGTGGTGGCGACCGACCATGCGGATATCCTGGCGGCCTGCCGCGAGCACGGAATACAGGCGGTGATGACGCGGGCCGACCATCCTTCCGGTACCGACCGCATTGCGGAAGTCTCTGTAGCGCTCGGCCTTGCGGATGACGCCGTGGTCGTCAATGTGCAGGGCGACGAACCCTTGATAGAGCCGGCCTTGATCGCTGCCACTGCGGCCCTGGTCAGCGCTGCCGTGCCTATGGCAACCGCGGCGCATCCCCTCCATGACCTGCACGAGGTGTTTAATCCCAATGTGGTGAAGGTGGTGCTGGATAAGGCGGGACGCGCGATGTATTTTTCCCGCGCGACGATACCCTGGCACCGGGACGGTTTTGCTGCGACACGGGATACCTTGCCCGCCGGCTATGCACCGCTCAGGCATATAGGTTTGTATGCGTACAGGAATGATTTCTTGAAAGCCTATCCGCGCCTGGATATTTCACCGCTGGAACAGATAGAAGCGCTGGAACAGTTGCGCGTGTTGTGGAATGGCTACCCGATCGCGGTCCATGTGACACATGCGACGCCGGCGCCCGGAGTGGATACGGAAGAAGACCTGGTGCGGGTAAGGAAGTTTTATCCGTAGGTAGGCGCGGATCTGAAGAAAATGAGCGGCTGTAGCGCCTGATTTCATGGCAAAGCATCAATTAATTAAATTTTTGTGGTAAGTTTCGTGAAAAGATACTGTGTTATTACTGTTGATTAATGTTGCGTAAAAGCTTGCCGATCGCGTGAAATGGGGCAAGGCAAAATTTTCCGCCTACAGGCTGGCAAATTAAACAGGTAATATGCAAGTAACGGAAAAATAAAAAATCGACAATATCAAAGTATTGCGCGCCCCAGGGACACGCAATACGAAAGAATTCAAACTCGTCTTAGGAACTAAAATGCGTCTTATTTTGTTGGGAGCACCGGGGGCCGGCAAGGGCACACAAGCTAATTTCATCAAGGAAAAGTTTAATATTCCACAAATTTCCACCGGCGACATGTTGCGCGCCGCCGTCAAGGCAGGCACGCCGCTAGGGCTGGAAGCTAAAAAAGTGATGGATGCCGGCGGACTGGTATCCGACGACATCATTATCGGCCTGGTCAAAGATCGCCTGCAAGATCCGGATTGCGCCAACGGCTACCTGTTCGACGGTTTTCCACGGACCACGCGCCAGGCCGACGCAATGAAAGATGCCGGCGTCAAGATAGACTACGTGCTGGAAATTGCCGTGCCGGATGAAGCCATCGTCGATCGCATGAGCGGCCGCCGCGTACATCCGGCTTCCGGCCGGGTGTATCACGTGAAATTCAACCCGCCCAAGGTGGAAGGCCGCGACGACGTCACTGGCGAAGAACTGATACAGCGCGACGACGACAAGGAAGAAACCGTCAAAAAACGCCTGTCTGTGTATCATGAACAAACCGAAGTGCTGGTCGGCTACTACGGCGACTGGGCCAAGTCGGGTACGCCGGGCGCGCCGAAGTATCGCAAGATCGCCGGCGTCGGTCCGGTAGAGACCATACGCGATAGTGCTTTTGCGGCACTCGCAGAGTAAGAAAAGCGGGCTATCTGCCCGCTTTTTTTATATGTTCAAATTCTCAACAGCGTTTAATCGCTAACCAAGAACTAACCAGGATTCCAGCCTGCCCGGGCACTCCAGGATACAAGGGCAGCGTACAAGTTTTGCAGTGCGTAGTTTTCATCGTTTTACGTTCGATCAAAAATTGGATCGTAGAGAGCATGAAGTTTCGTCGTTGTTTTACTTTGTCGTCATAAAAACATTTTTGTGTTTCGCCGCCGCAAGCGCGGACGCTGAAATGCCCATAACAAATGGAGGAGTCAACATGGTAGCTGGTCTATGGTTTGTCGTTGCATGCGGAATCGTCGCCGTGCTGTACGGCCTGATTTCGCGCAGTTGGATTTTGAGACAGGATGCAGGGAATGCCCGCATGCAGGATATCGCCGCGGCGATACAGCAGGGGGCAGCGGCATATTTGGCCAGACAGTACAGGACGATAGCCATGGTGGGCGTCGTTTTGTTTATTGCAATAGCGGTACTGCTGGGACTAATTACCGCCCTGGGTTTCCTGGTGGGCGCTGTATTGTCAGGTGCTTGCGGCTTCATCGGCATGAATGTCTCGGTCCGTGCCAACGTCAGAACTGCACAGGCGGCCACCAAGGGCATGAACGAAGCGCTGGACGTCGCATTCAAGGGCGGCGCGATCACAGGCATGCTGGTAGTCGGCCTCGGCCTGCTGGGCGTCACACTCTTCTATTGGATACTGACCACTATAACGGGCGCCGACGCTACTGCGCATGACATGCTCAAACCGTTGATAGGCCTGGCTTTCGGCGCTTCGCTGATTTCCATCTTCGCTCGTCTGGGCGGCGGCATCTTCACCAAAGGCGCCGACGTCGGCGCCGATCTGGTCGGCAAGGTCGAAGCCGGGATACCGGAAGACGATCCGCGCAACCCCGCCGTGATTGCCGATAATGTCGGCGATAATGTCGGCGACTGCGCAGGCATGGCTGCCGATTTGTTTGAAACCTATGTCGTGACCTTGATCGCCACGATGCTGCTGGGCGCGCTGGTGGTGACCAATGCCACGGCCCAGGCGATAGTCTATCCGCTGTTGCTGGGCGCAGTGTCCATCCTGGCGTCTATCGTCGGTTGTTCCATGGTCAAGGCCAAGCCCGGCAAAAAAATCATGTCGGCGCTATATACCGGCCTATGGTGGGCGGCGGGCCTGTCGCTGATAGGCTTTGCAGTGGTTACCTGGACAGTGATGCCGGAAAACATGCGCCTGCCCATGATGGGATCTACCGTGGTCGGCATCGTGCTGACGGGCCTGATGGTCTACATTACTGAATACTATACCGGCACCGATTTCAAGCCGGTGCGGCATATCGCGGAAGCGTCTACTACCGGGCACGGCACCAATATCATCGCCGGTCTCGGCGTATCGATGAAGTCCACCGCCTATCCTGTGCTGGCAGTGTGCGCCGCGATCCTGGTTGCTTACTGGCTGGGTGAAATGTGCGGCGCCGGCCTGTACGGCATCGCAATTGCCGCCACGGCCATGTTGTCGATGGCCGGCATTATCGTCGCGCTGGATGCCTATGGTCCCATTACCGATAATGCCGGCGGCATCGCCGAGATGGCGGAGATGCCGTCCTCGGTACGCGCGATTACCGATCCGCTGGACGCAGTGGGAAATACCACCAAGGCCGTGACCAAGGGCTATGCGATCGGTTCCGCCGGTTTGGCCGCGCTGGTTTTGTTTGCCGACTATACGCATGCGCTGGATTCCGTCGGCAAGCACTCCAGCTTTGACCTGTCCGAGCCGAGGGTGATAGTCGGCCTGTTTATCGGCGGCCTGATACCTTACCTGTTCGGCGCCATGGCGATGGAAGCAGTGGGACGCGCCGCCGGTGCGGTCGTCATCGAGGTAAGGCGCCAGTTCCGGGATATCAAGGGCATTATGGACGGCACCGGCAAGCCCGAATACGACAAGGCAGTGGACATGCTGACCACTTCAGCGATCAAGGAAATGATCATTCCTTCGCTGTTGCCCGTGATCGTGCCTATCGTGGTTGGCCTGCTGCTGGGGCCAGCGGCCCTGGGCGGCTTGCTGATGGGAACCATTGTGACCGGTCTGTTTGTCGCCATATCGATGACTACCGGCGGCGGCGCCTGGGACAATGCCAAGAAATACATAGAGGACGGCAATCACGGCGGCAAAGGTTCCGAAGCGCATAAGGCTGCGGTCACCGGCGATACGGTCGGCGATCCCTACAAGGATACGGCCGGTCCCGCGGTGAACCCGCTGATCAAGATCATCAACATCGTGGCCCTGTTGCTGGTTCCGCTGTTGCCGAGCGCAGGCGCACAGACGGCGGCTCATATCCAGGTGCCGACGCCCCTGGTTCAGCCGGCGGCTATGCCGACATCGGCTGCGGTAGCGGCACCAGGCGGCGCGCCCTCGGATGCTCCGCCAAATACGATGGCAGGCAGCGCACCGGCTGCAGGATCTGCCGTTGCGCCGGCAAGTTCGGGCGCGGCATACTAGCGAGGCCACAAGTTAACTGAAGGCGATGAAGGCGGCTGAGGCCGCCTTTTTTCATGCGCGGCAAAAAATTGGTTACAATACCGGTCAAGTTACGTTTACGTAAACGTAATCTTCCATGGCTCGCTGAATTTGTAAAAATGCAAAATTCTTCATTTGGCCAGCCATGATCGAGGTTTAAACGCTCACAGAAAGAGACAAGATATGCAAATCCAGAATAGTGTTTTTATCATTACCGGCGGCGCATCCGGTTTGGGCGCTGCGACTGCCCGCATGATCGTCGCCAATGGCGGCAAGGTGGTGCTGGCCGACGTCCAGGTGGAAGCCGGTGAAAAGCTGGCGGCGGAGCTGGGTGGCAAATTCATCAAATGTGACGTGACGTCCGAAGCCGACGGCAAAGCCGTGGTGGAAGCCGCAACGGCAATGGGCACGCTGCGCGGCCTGGTCAATTGCGCCGGCGTTGCGCCGGCAGTCAAGACCGTCGGCAAGGATGGCGCGCATCCGCTGGACGTATTCCAGCGCGTGGTCAATATTAACCTGATCGGCACCTTCAATATGGCGCGCCTGGCGGCAGAAGCGATGTCCAGGACCGACGCCACCGATCAAGGCGAGCGCGGCGTTATCATCAACACCGCGTCGGTTGCTGCTTACGACGGCCAGATCGGCCAGGCTGCCTATGCATCTTCCAAGGCGGCGGTAGTCGGTTTGACGCTGCCTATGGCGCGCGACTTGTCCCGCAGCGGCATCCGCGTGATGACCATTGCTCCCGGTATTTTTGAAACGCCGATGTTGCTCGGCATGCCGCAGGAAGTGCAAGACGCGCTGGGCCGCATGGTGCCGTTCCCGCCGCGCCTCGGTAAACCGGATGAATACGCGCAACTGAGCAAAGCTATCATCGAAAACGTGATGCTGAACGGCGAAACGATACGTTTGGACGGCGCGATTCGCATGCAGCCAAAATAAAGATGGTCGAAATAATATTAGGCTAATACACTAGGGCAAGCTTTCAGCTTGCCCTTTTTATTTGTGGAGATCTGTGTGACGCGGTTTTTATGGACGACAGTATTTTTAATCGGCAGCGGCGTGATCGCGGGATATGCCAGCGCCCAGGATTCGCATGCTGCGCATTACGAAGTCACCAAAGCTCCCGAGATCGCGTCCGGCTATACCGCCAAGAAGGGTTGGATCGCGCAAAAATACATGGTCGTGGCCGCCAACCCGTTGGCGGCGGATGCCGGCTACCGGATGTTGAAGCAGGGCGGCTCTGCCGTTGACGCGGCGATTGCGACACAGATGGTGCTGGGACTGGTGGAGCCGCAATCCTCCGGCATAGGCGGTGGCGCCTTCATGCTGCATTTTGATGGCAAGGCGGTGCAGGCATTTGACGGCAGGGAAACCGCGCCTGCCGCCGCCAATGAGAAAATGTTCCAGGACGCGGCGGGCCGTCCGCTGCCGTTTTATAGCGCGGTGATAGGCGGCCGATCAGTCGGCGTGCCCGGCGTTCTGCGCATGCTGGAGCTGGCGCACAGGCAGCATGGCAGGCTGGAATGGAAAAGCCTGTTCACCCCCGCGATACAACTGGCCGCGAACGGCTTTGCAGTGAGCCCGCGCTTGCACACCCTGCTGCAGGATGAAAGATTCCTGAAAAGGGACCCGATGGCGAGAGCTTATTTCTATGACGCGCAGGGACAGGCGTGGCCGGTCGGCCACATCTTGAAGAATCCTGAACTGGCGAAGACCCTGGAGGCAATTGCCGCGCAAGGCACACAGGCTTTTTATGCAGGAAGGATCGCGCAGGACATGGTGGACAAAGTGCACGCCCACGCGGGCAATCCAGGCTCGCTCAGCATCCAGGATTTGGCCGATTACCGGGCCAAGGATCGTGAGGCGGTGTGCGCCGACTATGAAAAGTGGACAGTGTGCGGTATGCCGCCGCCTTCTTCCGGCGGCATCGCGGTCGCCCAAATGCTGGGCATACTGGAGAATACCAGGATCAGGTCGCTGCCGCCCAGCGGCGGCGTATTGAATCCCGAGGCTGTGCATTTATTTGCCGAGGCCGGGCGTCTGGCCTATGCCGACCGTGACCGCTATGTCGCCGATACCGACTTTGTTCCGCTGCCGGGGAACAGCTATCGGCCTTTGCTGGAGAAAAAATACCTGGCCGCCCGCGCCGCCCTGATCTCGGAAAAGTCGATGGGCATCGCCACGTCAGGCACACCTGTGGGCATGCAGCTAGCCTGGGGCAATGACCAGTCGCCTGAACTGCCGTCCACGTCGCACATGTCTATCGTCGACGGGGAAGGGCATGCATTGGCCATGACCACATCGGTGGAAGATGGCTTTGGTTCCCGGCAAATGGTGGACGGCTTTTTGCTGAATAACCAGTTGACGGATTTTTCGGCACTGGATGCGGATGCCAATGGTCCGATCGCCAACCGCGTGCAGCCGGGGAAGCGTCCGCGCAGCGCGATGTCGCCCACACTGGTATTCGACCGGCAGAGCCGTCAATTCGTACTGGCGATCGGCTCCCCCGGGGGATCGGCGATCATCAATTACGTGGCGAAGGTCTTGATCGGCAACCTGGATTGGGGGCTCAACCTGCAACAGGCGATCGATTTACCGAATTTCGGCAGCCGCAACGGTGCGACCGAGCTGGAGCGTGGACGCTTCCCGGCAGCCACGCTTGATGCGCTGAAAGCAAAAGCTCACAATATAAGTGTATTTGATCAAACATCGGGGCTGCATGGCATAGCGCGCACCGTTGTCGATGGGCGCAGTGTCTGGTTCGGCGCTGCCGATCCCCGTCGCGAGGGCGTCGCCGAAGGTGATTGATTTTGGAAAAATATCCTGGAGAAGATAGCGGGCATCATGAACAATAACGCAAAGACCGGCTTGATACTGACCGGAGGCGGTGCGCGCGCCGCCTATCAGGTGGGGGTATTGAAGGCCATTTCAGAGATATTGCAGGATGACGGCTGGCACAGCGGCACCAATCCGTTCGGGATTATCTGCGGTACTTCAGCCGGCGCGATCAATGCGACCGCGCTGGCCTGCCGTACCGATAATTTTGCCGAGGCGGTCAACAACATACTGGAGGTGTGGGAGCATTTTGAGGCGGCTCAGGTGTATCGGGCCGATTCGCTGGGTGTGATACGCACCGGCGCCCGTTGGCTGTCCCTCATGTCCTTCGGCTGGCTGTTGAACAAGTGGCGCAAGTCGCCGCCCAATTCCTTGCTGGATAATTCGCCGCTGGAGAATTTGCTGAACCGCATGCTGGATTTGCCGCGCCTGGATCAGGCGCTGGCGTCCGGTGTATTGCGCGCACTGGCGGTAACCGCCTCTTCCTATACTGCAGGGCAGCATCTGACCTTTTACCAGACCCTGGAAGATATCGAACCCTGGGTCCGCAGCCAGCGCCTGGCGCAGCGGGATTTCATCGGCGTCCAGCATTTACTGGCGTCATCGGCGATTCCCTTCATCTTCCCGGCGGTCGCCGTGAACTGGGGCGGCCGGCTGGAATACTGCGGCGACGGTTCCATGCGCCAGCTGGCGCCGATTTCGCCGGCTATCCATCTCGGCGCTGAAAAGGTATTGATCATCGGCGCCGGCCGCTTGACCGAGCCGCCGCACGAGAGCACTGAAGTGGCGCATTACCCCAGCCTGGCCCAGATTGCCGGCCATGCAATGTCCAGCATCTTCCTCGACGGCCTGGCGGTAGATATAGAAAGGTTGACGCGCATCAATAAAACCCTGGCGATGTTGCCGCCTGAACTACTGAAAATGACGCCGCTGAAGCCGGTGGACATCCTGGTGATTGCGCCGTCGCAAAGGCTGGATGAAATCGCCAGCCGTCATACCCACAGCTTGCCGCTGCCGGTCCGAACCATGCTGGGCGGCATAGGCGCGATAGAAGCGCGCGGTGCGGCGCTGGCTTCTTATCTGTTGTTTGAATCCAGCTACACGCGGGAGTTAATTGCCTTGGGTAAAAAAGATACCTATGACCGACGCGCGGATGTGACGGCTTTCTTTTCGGCATCGGCGCAAGAGCATCTGGCTCACAAGTCCGCCTAAGCGATGGTCTTCATGATTTTTGTTGTGAATTAAATAATTATGGTTGATTCGTTGGATACAAAACGTTACCCTATGGACCTGATTTGATCTTGTTGCACAAAAAAGCATATATGAAACTTCATGCCGCATTCCTGAAAAAATGGACCGTTTTCCTGGTAATGCTTGTCTTGTCGGCTGCTGTTTTTGCCAGGGAGGCGCCGGTCCTGGGCGTCATTGCCGCCGCCGATCTGCCGCAAGAGGCAAGGACGACCCTGATGCTGATCAAGCAAGGCGGCCCGTTTGCCTATGACAAAGACGGCATTGTCTTCGGCAATTACGAGGCCAGGCTACCCAGGCAAAAGCGCGGCTACTATCATGAATATACGGTCAAGACGCCGAGGGCGAGGAATCGCGGTGTGCGGCGCATTATTGCCGGCGGAGAACCGAAAACATCGGGGGAATACTATTACACCGACGATCACTACGAGTCTTTCAGGAAAATAAAAGAGTAATTGCGAGAGTAGATAAGGGACCCAATGACCACAGTCGCACCAGAGGATGGAGAAAATTTGCTGGCAACCGTCGCCCCGAATGTCGTGCAGTCGATACGCGCGTTCAGGATTGGCGATTTGCAGGCGCAGGCCGCCAAGCTGGGCCAGCATTTCCTCTACGCTTATTGCCTTGATGCCAATACCAAACAGCAGGTACTGGGCAAGATCGCCCAGTCGTTTGGTTTTCCCCGGCATTTTGCGAAAAACTTTGATGCCCTGTCCGATTGCCTGACCGATCTGCCATATAAGGCAGGCCCGCAGGCCGGCTTCGTGATCGTTCTGGAGCAACTGCCGAATACCGCGAAATTTGACAAAGAGGCCAGGGAAACCTTGCTGGACGTGTTCCGGGACGCCGCCGACTTCTGGGCCGATAAAAAGGTGGCTTTCAGGGTGTTTTACTCATTTGAGTAGGCTTATACCCATTCAGGTTGCTTATTGAATCATCAATGCCGACGCTGTGCGTTGGCATTTTTATTTGGGCCTGGCACTGGTACAATGCGGCAATGAGAAAGATTGTCATATTAATTTCCGGACGTGGCAGCAATATGCAAGCCATCGTCCAGGCGGCGAAAAATGAGCAATGGCCCGCCGAAATTGCCGCTGTCATCAGTAACAAGGCCGACGCCGGTGGCCTGGAGTACGCTGCGCGCATGGGCATCGCCACTGCAGTCGTTGCCAATAAGGATTTTTCGTCGCGGGAAGCTTTTGACGCAGCCCTGCAACGGCAAATCGATCAATTTACCCCTGATCTTGTGGTGCTGGCCGGATTCATGCGTATCCTGACTACGCCTTTCGTGACGCATTATGCAGGCCGGATGTTGAATATCCATCCATCCCTGCTGCCCAGCTTTACCGGTCTGGCTACCCATACGCAGGCGTTGAGCGCCGGCGTCAAGGTACATGGGACCACCGTGCACTTCGTCACCCCTGAGCTGGATCACGGGCCCATCGTTGCGCAGGCTGCAGTCCCGGTATTGCCCGACGACACCGAGGATAGCCTGGCCGAACGCGTACTGGTCCAGGAGCATGTCATTTACCCCAGGGCAGTGCGCTGGTTTGTCGAAGGCAAGCTGACGCTGGATGGCGATCTGGTACGCATAAGCAACTGAGCGCACACTAGGCCGCCTGGGCTTTTATCCTCTATGCCTGCCGTGCTCGTTTGAGTCGTGCAGGTATCAACAAGAATTTATAAGGAATCAGCATGAGATTACCTCCTGCCATCGTCGGCCATGCCGAAGAAGTTTTACGTGAAATATTGCGCTTTACCGGCCCGGCCGATGTGACCTTGTCGCGCTATTTCCGCGACCATCCGAGGCTTGGATCACGCGAGCGGGGAGTGATCGCGGAGGCCATTTATGGCCTGCTGCGCAATAAAACCGTGTATACCAGTTTCTCCGAATCCGGCACCGGGCCCGCAATGCGCCGCCTGACGCTGCTGGGTCTGGCCGACGCCGCCGGCGTCGATGCCCTCGGCGGCCTCAGCGATGAAGAACTGCAGTGGCTGGAACGCGTGATGCAAATTGACCGTTCGCATCTGTCGCTGGCGATGAAGTCCAACATGCCTGCCTGGATCTGGGACAAGTTCGTCGCCAAGCTGGGCGAACAGGAGGCCCTGCAACTGGCGGAAGCGCTGAATACGCCGGCCTCCCTGGATTTGCGGGTCAACACGCTGAAAGCCAATCGCGAAGAAGTCGTGGCCTCGCTGGCGGCAGCGCCTATCATCGCCGAGCCTACGCCGTATTCCGCGACCGGTTTGCGCGTGAAGAAAAAACCTTCGATCCAGAACCTGCCGCTGTTCAAGGACGGCACGATCGAAGTGCAGGACGAGGGCAGCCAATTGCTGGCGCAATTGGTGGGTGCCAAGCGCGGCGAGATGGTAGCGGATTTTTGTGCCGGCGCCGGCGGCAAGACGCTGGCCTTGGGAGCGATGATGCGCAACACCGGCCGCCTGTATGCTTTCGATGTGTCCGAGAAGCGCCTGGCCAAGCTGAAACCCCGTCTGGCCCGTAGCGGCTTGTCCAATGTGCATCCGGTGGTCATCGCGCATGAAAAAGATGCCAAGATCAAGCGCCTGGCCGGCAAGCTGGACAGGGTGTTGGTGGACGCCCCCTGCAGCGGCCTGGGCACCTTGCGCCGCAACCCGGACGTGAAATGGCGCCAGACGCCGGACGGTATCGCGGAGCTGAATCTCAAGCAGAGCTCGATCCTGGCCGGCGCGGCGCGCATGGTAAAAGCCGGCGGCCGCCTGGTGTATGCCACCTGCAGCGTGCTGGATGAAGAAAATGAGGCGATCGTGCAAGGTTTCCTGGCGACGCACCCCGATTTTGAACTGATTCCGGCATCCCAAATACTGGCAGAACAAAAGGTGGAGCTGGAAATGGGCGATTACCTGAAGCTGATGCCGCATATCCACCAGACGGACGGTTTCTTTGCGGCGATTCTGCAGCGTAACAAGCCGATTGCAGTCGCCAAAGCCGAGCTTGCCGACACGGAAGCGGACGAGGACTGATGGGTTGCCGCCGCCCGATACCCGTCAGGGCGGCTATCTTGCATTCAGCCGCTTCCCGGCAGAATGCAAGAGATAGCGCAAATGCACAAAAAAATCAATTGCCTGGTAATCATCCTGATTGACCGCAGCCCACATGAACATACTCGCTCCTACTAGCCGGTTTCCAATATGAGCACACCGCTATTGACAACTTTGTTATCGGACCTGTCCGATGATCTGCGAAATATCAATATTCTATGGCAAGTTGCTGCCGTCCTGCTGTGCTGGGGGCTGGGCTGGTATGTTGCGCGGATATTGACCAGGATTTTTTCAAAAAAAGAGCTGCAGTCGGAAGCAGACAGACTGCGCGTCGACCGTTTCTCCCATGTGCTGCAACTGTTGCTGGTGCTCACCTTTATCTTTGTGGCGAGGGCAATACTGGTGAAGTGGCAGCACGTCCATTTATTGAGCGTGCTGATCCCCTTGATAGGTTCGCTGGCGCTGATACGTTTCGGTTTTTATGTATTCAGGCGCACTTTCGTGCGCGACGGGGAGGTCGGCACTTTCCTGGCCCTATTTGAGAAATTCTTTGCCGGCCTGGTCTGGCTGGGACTGGTGCTGCACTTTACCGGCCTGTGGCCGGACTTGTTGGATGCACTGGACGAGGTCGTCCTGCCAATAGGCCACAACAAGGTTTCCCTGCTGACGATACTGCAAGCAATTGTTTCTGTGGTCGTAACAATGATTATTGCTCTGTGGGCAAGCGCTGCTTTAGACGCGAGATTGATGCAGGTTCCGACCATGCACACTTCACTGCGCGTTGTATTGTCGCGCTTGGGACGTGCAGTACTGGTCCTGGTTGCCATCCTTGTTAGTCTGACGCTGGTCGGTATCGATCTTACGGTCTTATCTGTCTTTGGCGGCGCCTTGGGCGTCGGCCTGGGTTTTGGTTTGCAAAAGATCACCAGCAGTTACGTGTCCGGCTTCATCATCCTATTGGACAGGAGCATGTCCATCGGCGACATCATTACAGTAGATAAATACAATGGCAAGGTCACGCAGATCAACACCAGGTATACGGTATTGAAAGGTCTGGATGGCGGCGAGTCGGTGATTCCCAATGAAATGCTGGTGTCGAACGCGGTGCAAAACTATTCGCTGAGCGATCGGTCCGTGTCGGTCACAACAGATTTGGTCGTGGCCTATAACACCGATATCGAAGCATTATTGCCTTTGCTGGCGCAAACAGCCGCCAAGGTCGACCGCGTATCCAAGGAGTCCCCACCCTCTGCCTATCTGGTGAAATTTGGCGTAGACGGCCTGGAGCTGAGAGTGGGATTCTGGATCAGCGACCCGGAAAACGGCCGTGGCAATGTCACATCCGATGTGAATCGTGCACTATGGGGAATGTTGCAAGAAAATAAAATAGAACTGCCCTATGCGCAAAGAGTTGTTACTTTGATCAATGCCCCTGACAAAGTTTCAGACCAGAAGTGAAAAAAATCGCGTACAATGCGGAAAAAAATAATCTATGGGCCTTGTCGCCTGTAGCCGTCAAAATAAGCTAAGATAGTGTGATTAACCAAGGAGTACATGTCATTTTGAGCACTTTTATCGATACAGTAATTGATTTCTTGTCAAATGGCATTACCCGTGCCTCTGGTTGGCAGATCTTTTTTTTCACAATGGCGGTTACTCACATCACCATTGCGAGCGTCACCATCTTCCTGCACCGTTGCCAGGCGCATCGCGCGCTGGATCTGCATGCTATCCCCAGTCACTTTTTTCGTTTCTGGTTGTGGTTGACGACCGGCCAGGTAACCAAGGAGTGGGCTGCCATTCACCGCAAGCATCACGCGAAGTGCGAAACTGAAGAAGATCCGCATAGTCCTGTCACGCGCGGGATTAAAAAAGTATTCTGGGAAGGCGCGGAGTTGTATCGCGCCGAATCCAAAAACCTGGAAACCCTGCAAAAATATGGTCACGGCACGCCGGATGACTGGATGGAGCGGAATCTGTACAGCAAATACAGCTGGCAGGGCGTGGCATTGATGCTGATTATCGACATCATGCTGTTCGGTGTGATCGGCGTTACCGTCTGGGCCGTGCAAATGTTGTGGATCCCTGTCACGGCTGCCGGCATCATCAACGGTATCGGCCACTACTGGGGATATCGCAACTACGATTGCGTGGATGCGTCCAGGAATATTGTGCCTTTCGGCATCCTCATCGGTGGTGAAGAGCTGCACAATAATCACCATACTTTTGGCACCTCGGCAAAATTGTCGTCCAAGTGGTACGAGTTTGATATCGGCTGGATGTACATCCGCATGATGGAAATTGTCGGCCTGGCCAAGGTAAAGAAAGTGGCGCCGGAACCCAAGTTTGCCGAGATCAAATCCGTCATCGATATGGAAACGCTACAAGCAGTGATCACCAACCGTTATGACGTCATGTCCAAGTATGCCAAGTCCCTGCGCCGCACTTGGGGCGATGAGATTACCCACTTGCGTGAAAAGAGTGAGTTTGAAGCCGGTTTCCTGAAGTCTGCGAAAAAATTCCTGCAACGCGAACCGACCAAGCTGGAGGCACCTCAGCAGCAGCATTTGTCGGAAGTGCTGGCGCATAGCAAAGCCCTGAAGACCATGCACGACATGCGTGTGGAACTGGGCCTGATCTGGGAGCGATCAACCGTCAGCCGCGAACAGCTGGTCCATCAGTTGCAAGACTGGTGCACCCGTGCGGAAGCCTCCGGCATCCAGGCCTTGCATGACTTCTCGCGCAGGCTGCGCAGCTATGCGTGATCGATGATCGCAAGGTGTTAACTGAAAACGGCGCTTGATGCGCCGTTTTTTATTGGCTGTATTTTTAACCGCCCTCGCGGTACGCATGGGTCGCCGTCCATGGCTGGATAGCACAGTCTGCTCGGTGAGGAGTTCTTGCGATCATGCAACAGGGGGAGGGCTCATAGGAGCAGGTACGAGGCGGGTGTCACTCGCCAATCAGGTGTCCGAACGACGCGCTACAGGTACTGGGGATGAAAAAAATCCCCGCAGAGCATGTCATGCAGGGATTTTTTTGCAAAGAAGCAAAGATTACTTGATCTTGGTTTCTTTGTAGATAACGTGCTTACGCGCCTTGGGATCAAACTTCATGATCTCCATTTTTTCAGGCATCGTGCGCTTGTTTTTTGATGTTGTGTAGAAATGACCCGTACCAGCAGTCGATTCCAGTTTGATTTTGTCGCGACCAGATTTAGCCATGATATTTTCCTAACAATAGTTTCGCTTAAACTTTTTCGCCGCGAGCACGCAGATCAACCAAAACGGCATCGATGCCGATTTTGTCAATGATGCGCAGGCCGGCATTAGACAAACGCAGGGAAACCCAGCGATTTTCTGATTCTACGAAAAAGCGGCGATTTTGCAGGTTAGGCAAGAAACGACGTTTAGTTTTGTTATTAGCGTGGGAAACGTTGTTGCCAACCATTGGCCCCTTCCCAGTAACTTGGCAGACACGTGCCATGCTTAACTCCTTAGTGGTTTCCAGAATTGGAAAAAAGGTGAGTATAACGAAAATTCCGCGAATTATCAACGACTTGCAGAAATTAATTGTGTCTTTTTAATTTTTTAAATTTAACAATTTGAATTTTCATTGGTAAACTACTAAACCAGGCCGTGTTCAGCGAAAGAATAAACATGGGGATTGGCGACGATGAAATGGTCCAGCACCCTGACATCCACGAGCGATAAGGCTTGCTTCAGCGTCTGTGTCAGCGTGATATCCGCATTGCTTGGTTCGCAAGAGCCGGATGGATGGTTGTGCGCCAGGATGATCGCTGCGGCATTGTGTTGTAAAGCTGCCTTCACGACTTCCCTGGGATAGACGCTGGCATGGCTGAGCGTGCCGCGAAACAATTCCTCAGACGTTATCAGCCGGTTTTTAATGTCCAGGAAGAGTACTGCAAATGATTCATAGGGCTTGTTGCCTATCATTAGTTGCAAGTAATTTTTTACCGCTTGCGGGGATGACAGGCCGGTACTGCTCTGCAATTCTTCGGAAATGGCGCGCTTGGCCAATTCCAGTACTGCCTGCAATTGCGCATACTTGGCGTCTCCCAGGCCGTGCATGGACGAGAAGTCCTTGATCGATGCAGAAAACAGGCCCGACAAGGAGCCGAAGCGGCCGAGCATATCCCGGCCCAGATCCACCGCACTTTTCCCCTTGACGCCTACGCGCAGGAACACCGCCAGCAGTTCTGCGTCGGACAGCGCTTGGGCGCCGCTCTTGATCAGCCGTTCTCGCGGCCTTTGGTCTTCCGGCCAGTCGGTAATCGCCATAAATAAATGAGTCCTAAATTGCGAAGAAAATGTCAATGCGCGCTAGCTGGCTTACAATACTGGCTTACCTGATCTCGCACTGAATTATGTCTACACCATATACGCCTGCAGCGACCCCAGTGGTCACCCCGGATGCCTACCTGACCTTGCATTATCGACTTGCAAGCATGCAAGGTGAGGATATTATCAGTACTTTTAATGAAAATCCTGCAACATTGCAATTAGGTATGGGCCAACTGGCTCCCGAGCTGGAAGCTTCACTGCTGGGGCTGGCAGAAGGATCGCATACAACCCAGGAATTGCCGCCCGAAAAAGCCTTTGGGCCGCGCAATCCCGAGCTGTTGCAGCGCGTGTCGCTTGCGACCTTGAAGGAGAATTCAAATTTCGGCGAGCAATACGCGATCGGCGACCTGGTCGACTTTGCCGCGCCGTCGGGTGGCCGCTTCGCCGGCATTTTGCGCGCGCTGGATGATGAGGGCGCATTGTTTGACTTTAATCATCCGTTGGCGGGACAGACGCTGCTATTCGAAACCAGGATCATCGGCATACTGTGAGTAGGCGCGAGCTTGGCGTAAGCTCATGTAATCAAGTGGATAAGTGGAATTCGGTTTCAATTATGGATAAAGAAATTTTATTGGCGCAGCCGCGCGGTTTTTGTGCCGGTGTAGACCGGGCAATCGAGATTGTTGAACGTGCGCTGCAACAATTTGGTGCTCCCATCTATGTGCGCCATGAAATTGTGCACAATGCTTACGTCGTCAGCGACCTGCGGGAAAAAGGCGCGATCTTTATTGAGGATCTGGATGATGTACCCCCTGGGAATACCTTGATCTTCTCCGCCCACGGCGTGCCGCAAAGCGTCAGGAAAGATGCCGAGGCCAGGGGGCTGACGGTATTCGATGCGACTTGCCCGCTGGTCACCAAGGTGCATATGGAGGTGGCCAAGATGCGCCGCGAAGGCCGCGAGATCGTCATGATAGGTCACCAGGGGCATCCTGAAGTGGAGGGCACCATGGGGCAGAGCGAGGGCGGCATGTATCTGGTGGAAACCGTCGACGACGTCGCCAGCCTGCAGGTGACCGATCCCGACTTGCTGGCCTACGTATCGCAAACCACGTTGTCCGTCGACGACACCAAAGAGATCATCGCCGCACTGAAGCAGCGCTTTCCGCATATCAGCGAACCCAAAAAAGGTGACATTTGCTATGCCACTACCAACCGCCAGGAAGCGGTCAAATTCATGGCGCCGCAAGTGGACCTGGTGATTGTGGTCGGCAGCGCCAACAGTTCCAATTCCAATCGCTTGCGCGAAGTAGCGCTGAAAAAAGGGGCTGCATCATATATGATAGAAAACGCAGATGCCATCGATCCCGCATGGCTGGCGGATGTCCGGCGCATAGGGGTTACCGCTGGCGCTTCCGCGCCGGAGGTATTGGTGCAGGATGTGATTGACAGGTTGAAGCAATTGGGCGCGGAGAGTGTGCGCACTCTGGACGGTGCGATTGAAAACGTCACTTTCCCTATGCCCAAGGGCCTGAATATAGCAAAATAGACACGGGTTCTTGGCCCATCCCTTGCTGTCGCTCTGAAATTAAATTTGTAACTCTCTTCTTATTCCGTATTTTATTAGGTGATTTCGTCGCTAACATTGCTGCGCAGCCGAAGGCGGGAATTTTCGGGTTTTCGCTGTGCCGGCGAGGACGGGTATAGTAGTATTTATGTACTTGCCGAAACACTAGTGGTTTCTTTGCCATTGCTACGAGATTGCCAGTCTGTATAATCTCGCCGCAATCGCTGGATTACCTATAAAGTAGTACCAGAATATAACAAAAGCTTTTTCACCAAAAGTTGTCGAGGAGAGTCCTATCATGTGTTTTCACCACATTTCCATTGCTCCGAATAATATAACGCGTCCTTTTGGATAACAGATTGCCAGGATCTAGCGGCACCCAACTTTGATCGGGGTGCCGCTTTTGTTATCAGGAATGATTTTTGCTGAATACGCCTCCGAGCCAGGAGTTTGTTTTTCGGCGAAATTTTGATTCGTTTACAAGAGAGAGAAACAATATGGATACGTTTATCCAACAAATAATTAATGGATTGGTGCTGGGGAGTATGTACGCCCTGGTCGCGCTCGGGTACACCATGGTGTACGGTGTT
>DATHMC010000026.1:0-8164 GCA_035487495.1 Undibacterium sp. | reverse complement strand
GATGCGAACTCGAACGATGATGCGCCAGTCGTGAAGTTCGTCAACAAGATCCTGGTGGATGCCATCAAACGCGGCGCCTCGGATATCCATTTCGAGCCGTTCGAAACCCAGTACCGCGTGCGCCTGCGCATGGACGGCATGCTGCGCGCCGTGGCCAGCCCGCCAATGAAGCTGGCCTCGCGCATCTCGTCGCGCATCAAGGTGATGTCCGGCCTGGATATCGCCGAGCGTCGCGTGCCGCAGGACGGCCGCATCAAGCTCAATCTGTCCAAGAGCCGCGCGGTGGACTTCCGCGTTAGCACCTTGCCGACCCTGTTTGGCGAAAAGATCGTGCTGCGTATCCTGGACGGCTCCGCCGCCAAGCTCGGCATCGACGTGCTCGGCTACGAGGAGGTGCAGAAGCAGCTGTATCTGGACGCCATCCAGAAGCCCTACGGCATGGTGCTGGTCACCGGCCCTACCGGTTCGGGCAAGACCGTGTCCTTGTATACGGCGCTGAATATCCTCAATACCGCCGAGCGTAATATCTCGACCGTCGAGGACCCGGTGGAAATCCGCGTCGAGGGCATCAACCAGGTCCAGCAGAACGTCAAGCGCGGCATGACCTTCGCGGCGGCATTGCGCTCGTTCCTGCGCCAGGACCCGGACGTGATCATGGTCGGCGAAATTCGCGACCTGGAAACCGCCGAGATCGCCATCAAGGCGGCACAGACCGGCCACATGGTGTTCTCAACGCTGCACACCAACGATGCGCCGTCCACGTTGACCCGCCTGATGAACATGGGCGTCGCTCCGTTCAATATTGCCTCGTCGGTCATCCTGATTACCGCCCAGCGGCTGACGCGCCGCCTCTGCACCTGCAAAAAACCGGCGGAGGTGCTGGATGAAATCTTGCTGCAGGCCGGTTTCAAGGAAGAAGAGCTGGACGGCACCTGGAAGCCGTATCAGCCGGTAGGCTGCGAACGATGCAACGGCGGCGGCTATAAAGGCCGGGTCGGCATTTACCAGATCATGCCGATCACCGAGGCGATAGAAAAAATCATTTTGGCGCACGGCAGCGCGCTGGAAATCGAGAAGCAGGCGCAAAGCGAGGGGGTAAGAACCTTGCGCGAATCCGGCTTGCAGAAAGTGAAACAGGGCTTGACCAGCCTCGAAGAGGTTCTTGGATGTACCAACGAATAATAAAACTGGAGCAAGGGCATGGCCACGCAAGCAAATAAGCCGGCAAAGATAAGTCAGATAAAAGAATACCTGTATGCCTGGGAAGGCAAGGACAAGTACGGTAAAACCGTGCGCGGGGAAATACGCGCGGGGGGCGAGGCTATTGTCAATGCCACGCTCAGGCGCCAGGGCGTGCTCATCACCAAGCTGAAGAAAAAATCTTATAGCTCGGGAAAAAGAATCAAGGAAAAAGACATCACGCTGTTTACCCGGCAACTGGCAACGATGATGAAGGCGGGCGTGCCGCTGTTGCAGTCCTTTGATATCGTGGCCAAGGGAAATGCCAACCCTTCCGTATCGAAACTCTTGCAGGACATACGCGGCGATGTGGAAACCGGAACCAGCCTGAATCAGGCTTTCCGCAAGTTTCCGCTGTATTTTGATCCTTTATTCTGCAATTTGGTCGGCGCCGGCGAGCAGGCCGGTATTTTGGAGGATTTGCTGACCCGGCTGGCCATCTACAAGGAAAAAACTCTCGCTATCAAGAAAAAGATCAAGTCGGCGCTGACTTATCCGATCGCGATCCTGAGTGTCGCCTTCATCGTGACGGCAGTCATCATGATCTGGGTGGTGCCTGCATTCAAGGACGTGTTTAAGAGCTTTGGCGCGGATTTACCGGGGCCGACGCTGGTGGTGATGAGCATTTCCGATTTCTTTGTTCAATATTGGTATCTTATTTTTGGCGGCCTGTTTGGAAGCATCTATTTTTTCTTCCAGTCCTGGAGACGCTCGCTAAAAATGCAAAGGACCATGGACAGATTATTGCTGCAGGTACCGATTTTCGGCGACGTCATACGTAAAGCGACTATAGCCCGCTGGACCAGGACGCTGGCTACCATGTTTTCAGCCGGCGTGCCTTTGGTGGAGTCGCTTGACTCCGTCGGCGGCGCAGCGGGCAATGCGGTATACCTGGACGCCACCATCAAGATACAAACCGAGGTCAGCACCGGCACCAGCCTGACGGTAGCGATGCAAAATTCGAATGTGTTCCCCAATATGGTGACGCAAATGGTCGCCATCGGCGAAGAATCCGGCTCGCTGGATGCGATGCTGGGCAAGGTCGCGGATTTTTACGAAGAAGAAGTCGATGAAGCGGTGGCCAGTTTGTCCAGCCTGATGGAACCTTTCATCATGGTGGTCTTGGGTGTGATTATCGGCGGCCTGGTTGTCGCAATGTATCTGCCAATTTTCAAGTTAGGCGCGGTAGTTTCATGATAGATTTGATTTTGTTCACTGCGCCCGGAAGCATTCTGAGCGCAGCAGTAGCCGGTGTCTTTGGTTTGTTGCTAGGCAGCTTCCTGAATGTGGTGATCCACCGCGTGCCTAAAATGATGCAGCGCGAATCGGATAATTATGTGGCGATGGAAAACGGCAAGGAGTTGCCGCATGCAGATCGCTACAACCTGATCGTTCCGCGCTCTGCCTGCCCGCATTGCGGGCATCAGATCACTGCGCTGGAAAATATTCCGGTATTCAGTTATCTGGCGATAGGCGGCAAATGCACGCAATGCAAGGCGCCGATTTCCAAGCGCTACCCTTTGGTGGAGGCCTTGACGGGCGGCCTGTCGGCCTACCTGATCT
The DNA here is from genome assembly GCA_035487495.1 of Undibacterium sp. Taxonomy (GTDB): domain Bacteria; phylum Pseudomonadota; class Gammaproteobacteria; order Burkholderiales; family Burkholderiaceae_D; genus Undibacterium. The sequence continues at coordinate 5,362 of DATHMC010000026.1, read as the reverse complement.
GGCACTTCGGCAGCGGCCTCGCAGGTCTGTCCAGCCTGCTGTTTGCCTATCTGCTGATCGCCATGACGTTCATCGACGCCGACACCCAGTTCTTGCCCGACGACCTGACCTACCCGCTGTTGTGGTGCGGTTTGCTGCTGAATGTCTACGGCGTATTCGTGCCCTTGCAGGATGCGGTCATCGGCGCAGCGGCCGGCTATCTGGTGCTGTGGTCCATTTACTGGCTGTTCAAGCTGACCACCGGCAAGGAAGGCATGGGTTACGGCGACTTCAAGCTGCTGGCGGCCCTGGGGGCCTGGATGGGCTGGGGCATGCTGCCCATCATCATCCTGTTGTCCTCCATCGTCGGCGCCGTCGTCGGACTCAGCATGATAAGCTTGACCAAGCGGGGCAAGGACCATCCCATCCCATTCGGCCCTTACCTGGCGGCAGCCGGCCTGATCGCGCTGTTGTGGGGCAAAACGCTGACGCAAGACTATATTGGTTTATCCTTTTAAGCATCATGACTAAGGCAACTGCATTTACCCTGGGCTTGACGGGCGGCATAGGCAGCGGCAAGACCACGGTTGCCAACCTGTTTGCCGAACTCGGCGCCAGCCTGGTGGACACCGATCTGATCGCGCATCAATTAAGCAGCCCGGGCGGCATTGCCATACCTGAGATCAGCCGCCAGTTCGGGCCGGAATTCATCCTGCCCGATGGCGCAATGGACAGGCGCAAAATGCGTGAGCACGTGTTTGCCCATCCTGCAGAAAAAGCCAGGCTGGAGGCTATCCTGCATCCGCTGATACGCAGCGAAACGGAAAAAGCGGCAAGTAGCGCGAGCGGCTCCTATATCATTTTTGTCGTCCCCCTGCTGGTGGAATCGGGTTCGTGGAAAACCCGGGTCAGCCGGGTCCTGGTGGTGGATTGCTCGGAACAGACGCAGATACAGCGTGTCATGAGCAGAAACGGCCTGACCGAACAGCAGGTGCGGGCCATCATGAATACGCAGGTCAGCCGGGAGAAGCGCCTGCAGGCCGCAGACGACATCATCACCAACGAGGGCGACATCGCCCAAATCGCCGGGCAAGTGCGCCATCTGCACGCCAAATATGTCAAATTGGCTGAATCAGCTAAAACAAATCTCAGACAACGTTTGTAATTTTTGCCAGCTTGGTTCAGAATCACGTGAAACGTGGTTGGCACATTTTTACAGAGGTCAGGGTTTGTCGGCATATAAATTGGGAGATGCGCTCAAACCGGACCATGGTTTGAACAGGCTGATAAAAACAACGCTGCAAAAAGTTGTTCCTTGTCGTTTGCCTGAACCAGCAAACCAATCAGCCCCTGTAGACCCGGTGACTGGCCCTGCAATGTTGTAGCCTACTGCGCACCCAATTATATGCATACAAACCCTACATCGATTGTTTACGAATATCCGTTCAATGAACGAATTCGCACCTTGTTGCGGCTGGAAGACCTGTACGAAAAATTCAGTTTTTTCCTGCACCAGCCGGACCCCATGCAACACCATGTTGCGCTGTCCACCATCTTCGAAATGCTGGAAGTGGCCGGCCGCGCCGACCTCAAATCAGACTTGCTGCAAGAACTTGAGCGTCAGAAACATACCCTGATCAGCTTCCGCTCCAACCCGAATGTGCAGGCGGACATGCTGGACCGTATCCTGGAAGATGTAGACCGGGCCAGTAGCGCGCTGATGGCGTCGCAAGGAAAAACCGGCCAGAATGTGCGCGACAACGAATGGCTGATGAGCATACGCGGACGCACCATCATTCCCGGCGGCGCGTGTGAATTCGACCTGCCCAGCTATCACGCCTGGCAAAAAAATACGCCGGAAAAACGTTTTGCCGATATCTCGGCCTGGTTTGCGCCGATTGCGCCGCTGTTTGATGCGATCAACATCGTATTGCGGCTGTTGCGGGAGTCCGGCGTGACGACCAAGGTCATTGCCCAGGCCGGCAGCTACCAGCAAATGCTGCAAGGCAAAATTTATCAATTATTACGCGTCAATGTCGTGCAGGAAATGGGAGCGATACCCGAGATTTCCGCTAACAAGTATATGTTGTGGATACGCTTTATGTCCCAAGATGGGGATATGAAGCCCAAGGCATATGAAAGCGATATTCCGTTTGACCTTACCTTGTGTAATTTTTAAGACTAGTATTGGGAATTAGTAACAATGGCTACTGTAGTTGACTGCCCTACCTGCGGCGGCAAAGTTGTGTGGAACGAAACCAGCAAATTCCGGCCTTTTTGCTCCGAGCGCTGCAAACAAATCGATCTGGGTGCATGGGCAGAAGAAAAATACACCATCCCCGCCGTCAACCTGCCGGAAGAGCCGGAAGCGAAAGACTGATTGATGGGCCGGCCCGCCACCGGCGAGCCTTAGCGTTTCGCCTGTGGGATGCCGTGCTTGCGCAACTTGGCCGCAATCATGGAGTGGGAGGTATCTAGCCTCGCAGCCAGCTTGCGGCTGGATGGATATTGCGGGTACAGCTTTTCCAGCAACGTGCGCTCAAACGCATTCACTGAAATTTCCCAGCTTTCTGCCGCATTCAGGTTCACTTCGTCAGCGCTGATGCTGTCTTCGGCCCAATCGAGGTCGGCCGCGTCCAGCACCCTTTCGTCCGACATGGTGATCGCGCGAAACACCACATTCTGCAGCTGGCGCACATTCCCCGGCCAACGGTTCGACACCAGCGCGGCGCAGGCGGATGCATTCAGCCTGCAAATAGGTTTTTGCGCGTGGGTGCACGCGCGCTCTATGAAGTGCCTGGCCAGCAGCAGGATATCGTCGGGACGCTCCCGCAGCGCCGGCATTTCCAGGTGCAATACATTCAGCCTGTAGAAAAGATCTTCGCGGAACTGCCCTTCCTGCACCATCTTCCTCAAGTTGCGATGGGTCGCGCTGATGATGCGCACGTTGACCTTGACCTCCTTGTCGCCGCCTATGCGCCTGAACTTGCCGTCATTCAAGAATCTCAGCAATTTGGCCTGCAGGTACAAGGACATTTCACCTATCTCATCCAGGAACACGGTGCCGCCGTCAGCCATCTCGATCAGGCCGGGCTTGCCGCCTCGCTGGGCGCCGGTAAAGGCCCCGGCCATATAGCCAAATAGTTCGCTTTCAGCCAGGCTCTCCGGCAATGCGGCGCAATTCAGCTCCAGAAAGGGGGCATTACTGCGGGCGCTGACGCCATGGCAAGCCTGTGCCAGCAATTCCTTGCCGGTGCCGGTCTCGCCGGTAATCAACAGCGGCGCGTCGACGACGGCAACCCGGGCAGCCCGGATTTTCAGCGCATGTATCTGTTCCGACTCGCCAATAATGAAGTGAAAGCCGCTGCCTTCCGAATGCTGCAATGCGTGCAGACGGCCGCCTATGCGGCGCGGCGCATGCAGCGTCAATACCGCGCCGACGGCCTGGCCCAGCTTGGCAATGCCGGCAGTAAACGGTTCGGACACCGGGGTCACATCCATTAAAAACGGCTCGCCGCTGAGTATCACTTCGCGTGACGGCACCCGAAACGCGCTGGAGATCAACTCTTCCAGAACCGATGGGTCTTCCAGCAAATCACTCAGATTTTTTTCACACAATGCCGACTCGCCCATACCCGTCGCGGAGGCCGCCGCGGCATTGGCGATGACTATCCTGCCATTGGCATCGATGGCCAGCACCGGGTCTTCCATGACCGCCATCATCGTATCCAGATTCAAGCGGCGGCGTATGCCGGGCAAGATATCCACGACTTCGATCTTTCCCACTCCGCGCACGCCGGCGCAATCCTGCTGCAAAGAGGGCAGCATGAATTCCAGCAACTCGGGGCTATCGATATAGATATTGGGAGGATCGACTTCGACCGCAACGACGTTCAGCCCGCGGCGCGCCAGCACCGCCAGGATTTCATGGGCAATGCCTACGCGATCTTTGAAGTGGATATTAATGCGCATGGGCGTAAGGGGGGATGTCCATTATCAGGTTTGCCTGCGCCATCGGGGCTGCGCCGGCAAACCTGTATCATACTGCATCAGTACGTGCATCAGTGCGGCTCGGGAATATAGCCGCGCGGCCGTGCATTGTGGGAACGGAAGCTGGTCATGGATGCCAGGCCGCGCAAGCGTCCCAAGTCGAATTGTTCCAGTTGCTGCAGCACTGCACGATTCACCGTCATCTTGACCTGCATCATCAGCAGATCCACGCTCTGCTGGCTGGAGCTGCGCGACTTGGGTTTGACCGCATCCTCCTGTTCGCCCGCCGCCTCTGCCTTGGCGCAGGCTTTCTCGGCAGCCTTTGCATTGGCCTTCTCTTCCGCCAGCGAGAAGCAGCGATAGATATCGGCCAAGGTGATCACGCCATTACAGTTGCGGCAATGCCAGGCATCTTTTTCCTTGGCATCGCGCGACACCAGGCCTTCCTTGCTCAAGGTAGACAGGATGGAGCGCACCAGGCGCGGCGTCTTGCCGGTCGCTTGCGCCAATGCGGCGGCATTCGCAGTGCGCGGCATCACCATGACGATTTGCGCCAGCAACTCTATGGCGATGTAAAAGCGCATGTTCAGGCTGGGATCGGCGAAAATTTCCGTGGAAGAAATCAGTTGCTCGCGTTCTAATTGGTTCATGCTTGCAGCTCCCTGGACACGATGATAGGACGGTTGATGCTGCCATAACGGTCCATGAATAAGCCTTGCGTCGCAATTTCGGGGCGCTTGCCCGACACCAGGTCGGCGATCATGCGGCCCGAACCCGCAGCCATGGTCCAGCCCAGGGTCCCGTGGCCGGTATTCAGGAACAGGTTACGATAAGGTGTAGGTCCCATTACAGGAGTGCCGTCCGGCGTCATCGGACGCAGCCCGGCCCAGAACTCGGCACGCGAGACATCACCGCCGCCGGGGAACAGGTCGGTGACCGAATGCTCCAGCGTGTCGCGGCGAGCTTTGCGCAAATCCAGGTTGTAGCCGGTAATTTCCGCGGTGCCGCCAACGCGGATGCGGTCACCGAGCCGGGTGATCGCCACCTTATAGGTTTCGTCCATCACCGTCGATTCGGGAGCGCGTTGCGCATCGGTAATAGGTACGGTGATCGAATAGCCCTTGATAGGATAAACGGGGATCTTGATACCCAGTTCGCGCAGCAGTATGGGCGAGTAACTGCCCAGGGCCAGCACGTAACGGTCTGCCTTCATGTCGCCGGCGGAAGTTTGCACGCCGGTAATCTGGTCGCCCTCTTTCAATATGCGCTGTATGCTGACGCCATACTGGAATTTGACGCCCAGTTCTTCCGCCAGCCTGGCCAGGTTCTGGGTAAACTTGAAGCAATCGCCGGTCTCGTCGCCGGGCAAGCGCAAGGCGCCGACAAATTTTTC
>DATHMC010000025.1:0-2368 GCA_035487495.1 Undibacterium sp. | reverse complement strand
CCCACCTGGCTGCGCTGACTGCCGACATGGTCGCGCTGCACGGCACGCCGCAGGGCGAAGAATCGGGCCAGCCGCAGGAATTGCTGGTATTGGGCATGGGCAAGCTGGGCGGTTGCGAACTCAATGTTTCTTCCGATATCGATCTGATTTTCACGTATGCGGAAGATGGCGATACCAAAACCACCAACGCCGACCAACGCTCCCTGTCTAATCATGAGTTCTTTACCCGGCTCGGCAAAAAGCTGATCGGCGCGCTGTCTGAGATCACCGAAGACGGCTTCACCTTCCGGGTCGACATGGCGCTACGGCCGAATGGCGCTTCAGGGCCGCTGGTCGCCAGCTTTAATATGGTCGAGACCTATCTGGTGACCCAAGGCCGGGAATGGGAGCGTTATGCCTGGTGCAAAGCCCGCGCCCTGACCGGCCGCCCGGAAGACATCGCCACTTTGGAAAACATCAGCCGGCCGTTCGTATTCCGGCGTTACCTCGATTACGGCTCGATCGACGCCATGCGCTCCATGCATGCGCAAATCCGCACAGAAGTAAAACGCCTGGAAGCGCTGCATCCGGAGCGCAGCAACAACGTCAAGCTGGGGCGCGGCGGGATCCGTGAAATCGAGTTCCTGGCGCAGGTGTTCCAACTGATTCGCGGCGGCCGCGATGGCGATCTGCGGGATCGCTCCACCCGCGCCACGCTGCGCACCCTGGCTGCTAAAAACCTGCTGGACGCCGAGGTAGTCGATAAACTGCTGGCAGCCTATGATTTCCTGCGCAACCTGGAACACCGGCTGCAATACCTGGACGATGCGCAAACCCATACTTTCCCCACCAACCAGGCGGATTGCCTGATCATCGCCCAGACCATGGGTTTTGCCGACGTGGCCTCATTGATGCAAGTACTTGACCAGCATCGCACCCTGGTCAACGACCAGTTCGACGATATCTTCAAGGACAAGCAGCATGGCAGCCCCAGCCAGAAGGACTGGGACGACTGCGACAATGTGCTGCATACGCTAAGCGAAACCGACAGCCGCGAAACAATTGCCCTGGTATTGACCCATTGCGGCTTCTCCGATGCCTCGGCGGCGGCGCAACGGCTGGCCACCACCTGGCAATCGACGCGGGTGCAAAACCTGCCGGTAGCCAGCCGCGCGCGCCTGCTGGCACTGGTCAATGCCGCGCTGCCGGCGGTTGCCGCTATTCCCGAACCCGAGCGCCACCTGCCTACTCTCAGCCGTTTGCTGGATTTTCTGGAGGCGATTGCGCGTCGTGCCGCCTATCTGGCGCTGCTGACCGAATATCCTGCTACCCTGCACCGCGTGATCCGCATGATCAGCGCCAGCGACTGGGCCGCCAAATACCTGACCCAGCACCCTATCCTGCTGGACGAACTGCTGGATCCGCGCAGCCTGAACGCGGCGCCGGACTGGCCGGTGTTTGCGCAGGAATGCCGGCGTCAGCTGGAGACTGCTCCCGGCGACACCGAACGGCAGATGGATATGCTGCGCGAAATGCACCATGCGCAGCAATTCCGCCTGTTGGCGCAGGATCTGGAAGGCATGCTTAGCGTTGAGGCGCTGGCCGATCATCTGTCAATTCTGGCCGACATCCTGGTAGCCGCCACGGTACAAGCCATCTGGAACATGATGCCGGGCCGGCATCGCGAGACACCGCTGTTCACCGTCATCGCCTACGGCAAACTGGGCGGCAAGGAACTCGGTTATGTCTCCGACCTGGACGTGGTGTTCCTGTATGAGGATGACGACCAGGACGGCCCCGCCCTCTACGCCAAGCTGGCGCAGCGTTTCATTACCTGGATGACCAGCCATACGCCGGCCGGCATTTTGTTCGATATCGACATTGCCCTGCGCCCCGACGGCGCCAGCGGCCTGCTGGTGTCGTCGTTCGGCAAATTCGAAAAATACCAGCGCAAATCGGCCTGGTTGTGGGAGCATCAGGCTCTGACCCGAGCCCGTTTCTGCGCCGGCGACGCGGCCATCGGCGAACGCTTCGAAACCCTGCGAGTAGAAGTACTGCGCCAGGTGCGCGATGCGCAACAGCTGCAAAGCGAAGTGTTGGATATGCGCCAGAAAATGCGTGACGCCCACCCGAGCCGCAGCGATCGTTTCGATCTCAAGCACGATGCCGGCGGCATGATCGACATCGAATTCCTGGTGCAATTCCTGATCTTGCGACATGCCGCCGCCTATCCGCAGCTGACCGCGGATATCGGCAATATCGCCTTGTTGAAACTATGTGGGGAAATGGGTTTGATTGATGCCGTGTTGGCTAGCGCGGTGGCCGATGCTTACCGGACTTTCCGCAAACTGCAGCATCAAGGCCGCTTGCAGGGGGAAGAAAGAGCACG
>DATHMC010000024.1:0-11274 GCA_035487495.1 Undibacterium sp. | reverse complement strand
CGCATCCTGCATGCGCAGGATGACAGGCTGATGGTCGTGATCGGACCTTGTTCCATCCACGACACCAAGGCGGCGATGGAATATGCACAGCGCCTGGCCCAGGAGCGCGAGCGCCTGTCCGCCGACCTGGAAATCATCATGCGCGTCTATTTTGAAAAACCGCGCACCACGGTAGGCTGGAAGGGCCTGATCAACGATCCCTACATGGATAACAGTTTCCGCATCAATGACGGCCTACGTATCGCGCGCGAGCTGCTGCTGAATATCAATGAACTGGGTTTGCCTGCAGGCACGGAGTACCTGGACGTGATCAGTCCGCAATACATTGCGGACCTGATCAGCTGGGGCGCGATCGGCGCCCGCACCACCGAGTCCCAGGTGCACCGTGAACTGGCTTCCGGCCTGTCCTGCCCGGTAGGGTTCAAGAACGGCACCGACGGCAATGTGAAGATTGCGGTAGATGCGATCAAGGCCGCGTCGCAGCCGCATCATTTCCTGTCGGTCACCAAGGGCGGCCACTCGGCAATCGTATCGACCAACGGCAATGAGGATTGCCATATCATCCTGCGCGGCGGCAAAACGCCGAACTACGACGCGGCCAGTGTCGATGCCGCCTGCCGGGACATTGCCTCGAACGGCCTGGCGTCGCGCCTGATGATAGACGCATCGCATGCCAACAGCTCCAAGAATCCGGCCAACCAGATTCCTGTTTGTGCCGACATCGCGGCGCAAATTGCCGGCGGCGATACCCGCATCGTCGGCGTGATGGTGGAATCCCATCTGGTGGCAGGCCGTCAGGATCTGGTGCCGGGCAAGGAGCTGGTGTATGGACAATCGGTCACCGACGGCTGCATCGCCTGGGATGACAGCATCAAAGTGTTGGAAGGCTTGGCGGAGGCGGTGAGGCAGCGACGCCTGAAGGACAGGGAATAGGGAGTTGGTGGCTTATCGGTTTTCTGATAAGCCCAAGCACCTGCCTAAAAGCGCTTGGTCAACACCATTTGTTGGCCATCGCGCTGCATTTCCATGCGATTCAGGAAAGACATGCCCAGCAAGATAAACGGCAAGCCGGACTCCTGCACCATCGCATCCACCTGGTGCACTTCAATATCGCCGATTTTCACCGTATCCAGCTTTACCTTGTACACGGTCACCACGCCGTTTGCGGTGCCGGCGCGGCCGATCTGGCCTTTTCTATACTCTATCCCCAGCCGGGTCGCTTCAGAGGCCGGCATTGCAATCATGCTGGCGCCGGTATCCACCAGCATGCTGACGCTACCGCCATTGATCTGGCCGCGGGCCACGAAATGGCCCTGCGTATCTGCCTGCAAGGTGACACTGGAATTATTGGCGGAGGCGGTAGAGTGATGCACATATTGGCCCATCGTCAGTACCTGGCGTTTGCCGTTGGCTTCTATCGTCGCCGTATTGTCATCCACGGCCACCAGCCTGGCTCCATCCCCGAGGCTGCTGCCGACGGAATAGGTTTTCGGCGCGCTGTCCTCAATGACCAGCACGGCTTTTCCCGGATAGAGGCCGACCACGCCTATGCTGGCAGCCTGGCTTGCACAGATGCACGCCGACAGGCAGGCCAGGGCGACGACGGTTTTTATCATCTGGACGGGAGCAAGAGAAATATCATTAATAGCAAAAAGGCAATATTTAGTCGCGGAAATTATTGAATTCCAGCGGCAGGTCGGCGACTTCCTTGCGCAGCAGCGCCATTGCCGCTTGCAAATCGTCGCGCTTGGCGCCAGTGATGCGCACCGCGTCGCCCTGGATGCTGGCTTGCACTTTCATCTTGCTGTCCTTGACGATGCGGACGATTTTTTTTGCAGCTTCGGTTTCTATGCCATTCTTGATCTTGATGACCTGTTTGACCTTGTCTCCGCCGATTTTCTCTATCTTTCCCTGATCCATGAAGCGCACGTCGACATTGCGCTTCACCAGCTTATTGGTCAGTACGTCGCGCACCTGGCTGAGCTGGAAGTCGGAGTCGGCATAGGCGGTCAGGTCACGTTCTTTTTGCTCAACACGGGCATCGCTACCCTTGAAGTCAAAACGGGTGGTGATTTCCTTGTTGGCCTGGTCGACAGCATTCTTGACTTCGACCATATTGGCTTCCGAGACGGTATCAAATGAGGGCATGGCAATTTCCTTCCTAAACAAATATGCCTGCATTTTAACCCAGCTAGGTATAATTCTGCGCTTATGACCACCTTACTGTCGCTACAAACCGATTACCCTTTGCAGAAGCTGAACAGCTTCGGCATTGACGCCCATGCACAAGAATTCCTGAGCGTCGATCATATTGCGCAATTGCATGCGCTCAGGGCCAATGCGGCATTGGCCAGCCAGCCGAGATTGATCTTGGGCGGCGGCAGCAACCTGGTGCTGCCAGACAAGGTGCAGGGCCTTGTGGTTAAAATCGCCCTGACCGGCAAAGAAGTCATCAGTGAAGACGACGCACATGTGTATGTGCGTGCCGAAGCAGGTGAGAACTGGCACGCGTTTGTATTGTGGACGCTGGCGCAGGGTTACGGCGGCCTGGAGAATTTGTCGCTGATCCCGGGAACCGTGGGCGCTGCCCCTATCCAGAATATCGGCGCGTATGGCGTGGAAATACAGGATGTCTTCCATTCGCTGGATGTGTTTGACCTTGCTACCGGCGAGGTGCTGACGCTGAGGAGGTCCGCCTGTCGCTTCGCCTATCGCGACAGCATCTTCAAGCACGAATACAAGGACAGGATGGTGATCCTGGGCGTGATATTTGCGTTGCCCAAGGTATGGACGCCCAAGCTGGGATATGCCGACGTCGCCCAATACCTGGCCGGGAAGCAAATCACCGCGCCCACGCCGTCCGACGTCAGCGACGCGGTGATCGCGATACGCCAGGCCAAGCTGCCTGATCCTGCGGTGATAGGCAATGTCGGCAGTTTTTTCAAGAACCCTATCGTCACCGCGGAATTGCGCGACCGGCTATTGCGGTCCCATCCCAAGCTGGTCAGCTATCAGCAGCCGTCCGGCGACTACAAGCTCGCGGCGGGCTGGCTGATAGAGCAATGCGGCTGGAAAGGCAAGAATCTAGGCAATGCCGGCGTGTATGAAAAACAGGCGCTGGTCCTGGTGAATCGGGGCGGCGCCACCGGCGCGGAAGTGCGTCAGTTGGCGCAGCAGATACAGCATGACGTGCAGAAAAAATTCTCTGTGCTGCTCGAAGTCGAGCCGGTTTTCGTATAAAAAACCTGTGATCTTTTCAGCTTCACCCGGCGCTGTAGGATGCTGAGCAGGTTCTGCCATTCCTTGCGCCGCTGGATTGCTACGCAATGAGCTTGGCGTCCCGGCTAAAGCCCATGCTGGCAGAAAGCCGCAATGCATGATCCTGCACCAGCTGAACGAATGCAGGCAGGTTGTCGGCGGTAAGGCGGCTGGAGGGGCCGGCGATGCTGAGGGAGGCGACTATGTTGCCGGTGACGTCAAAGACCGGCGCCGCCACCGCTACTGCGCCGTCAGACATTTCCGAGATGGAAACGCTGTATCCCAGCTTGACGATCTTGGCGATTTCCTGGGTGAGCTTGCTGCGTTGCGTAATCGTTTCCGGCGTAAACCGGACCAGATTGCTGGTTAGCACGGCTTGCCTGACTTCTTCCGGGGCAAAGGCCAGCAGCACCTTGCCCGAGGCGCCTGCATGCAGCGGACGCCGATTTCCGACATTTCCATGCACGCGTACTGCCTGCGTGGACTCCCAGCGAGCGACACATACCGTTTCCAGGCCATCCCGTACCCGCAATTGCACATTCTCATTGCATTTTGCGCCTATGTCACGCAATTCGCTGGCAGCGATGCGTACCAGGCTGACTTGTTCCTGCGCGGCGACTCCCACGTAAAGCGATTTGTACCCCAAGCTATAGGTAGGAGATTCTCCATCCTTGTGTACCATACCCCTTTGCTCCAAAGTATATAGCAGGCGGAAAGTGCGTGCTTTCGTGTTGCCGGACCTTTCTGCCAATTCGGTGACGCCCAGCCCCGGATTTTGGGCCACGAACAACAATAAGGCGATTGCCTCATCGACAGCGGCGACTGTATAGTCAGTCATGGAGTTTATCTTTCAAAAGTGTCGTTCACTTTTGCTCGCACGTACAGGCTTAGCCGTTTAGCCATGATCGCCAGATTTTGCTGGAGAGCGGCGAATCCCTCGTTGCGAGCAAAGGTGTTTTCATCCAGATACAGTTTCCTGTTGATCTCTATCTGGATGCTATGTTTATTCTGTGCAGGGGCGCCGTAAGCGCGTATCAATTCGGCACCTTGGTATGGATCGTTGATTTTAACGGAATAGCCAAGCTGCTGCAGCTGTTCTGCAACCCAATTTGTAAATGACGGAGCGGCACTGCTGCCGTTGCGATCGCTGACGACAAAGTCGGGACGGGGCTCCCCGCAGTCGACATTCATTGCATTGCCTACCGATTTCATCGAGTGGCAGTCTATATGCCATGTCGCCCCGGAACGAGCATGCGCTGCTTCTATCAGGCTTTCCAGTGCGCGATGGTAGGGCAGATAATAGTTGTCCAGGCGCTGGCGCACTTCGGAAACCGTCAATTTTCTGTCATACATCGGCACGCCGGGCAAAGCCAGTCGGCGGATCAGCCCCATGCCGGCCTTGCTTTTTGCGGAAGTCTCAATTCTCTCAGGCCACGGTTCATCCAGCAAATCCGGATCGATATCGTAGCGGCTGCGATTCACGTCGATATAAGTGCGGTGAAAGCGGGCCGCCAGCAAACTTGCGCCACACTGCACGGCGCTGCCCCAGAGTTCATCGATGAACGCGTCGCAGCCAGTCATCAGCGCCTGATGCGGAGCGATCGCTCGCATATTGTCAGGGAGCTCCGTGCCGCTATGCGGCGAATCAAATATCAGCGGGATGGCTTCAGTTTGCGGTAACAGCAGAAAAAACGGTGAATTCATTGCAAGCCTTGTCAATTAATAGCCTATGTTCACGGCAATCGCCATCATCACCATGGCGAGCACAGTCAAAATGCCAAAGAGGGGAAGAATGAAGCGCAGCCACGTGCCGTAGCCGACCCGTCCGGTCGCCAGGTAGGCCAGCAGCATGCCGGAAGTGGGGGTAATCATATTGGTGAGGCCATTCCCAAACAGGAAGGCCAGGACCACTGATTGGCCGCTGACGCCGGCCAGGTGGCCGATAGGGCCGAGTATGGGCATGCTGATGGCAGCCTTGCCGGAGGTAGATGGGATCAACACGTCCAAGACCATCTCGACGTAGATCATTCCCTGGGCTGCCAGCATGGGCGTGCGATCCTGTACGACGGCGGCGAGTTGATATATGACGGTATCCAGCACCCGGCTTTCGTCCAGGATGATTTCCACCGTTTTAGCCAGGCCTATCAACAAGCCTCCCAGCATCATGCCTTTCATGCCTTCGATAAAGGCTTCCGAGGCCTCCCTGGCAGGTATTTTCGCCGCTGCTGCAATGACCATCGCCACAAAGATGTAATACGCCCCCAATTGTATGTTGCCCCAATGCGCATTGCTGGTGCCTATTACCAGTCCGGCAATACTGGCGCCGACGATGGCGAGCACCAAAATATGCCGGTTGCCGAGGCGCTTGCCATTATCGAGATCGGTGGGCACCGTATATCCGGTTTTGCGGACATGCCACAGCAGGTAGGCGATACCCACGGCAAGAAATAAGACAAAAACCGCCAGCCGCAAGCCGGCGCCGCTGAGTAGCGGCACGCCGACAATAGGTTGGGCGATGACTAGCGCCAACGGATTGGTCACGGATGCCAGATAGCCAATTTTTGCGGCGATCGTGACCAGCGCGGTGGCAAACAGCGGCCTGAGTTCCAGGCGCTCCGCGAGCAGCAAGACCATGGGGATGATAACGAGGTATTCGGAAATCAAACCCAGGAAGGTGCTGCCGGACGCAATGACCAGCATCAGCAAGGGTGTCAGCCAGTAGACATTGCCCTTGGTGAGCGCCAGCAAGCGGTCTATACCTGCATCCAGCGCACCGCTTTTGCGCAGCACGCCAAACATGCCGCCGATGAACATGATCATAAAGACCAACGGGGCCGATTTGATCAATCCTGTCGGTATTGCGGAAAATACTGAGACCAGGCTGGCCGGATAGGCCTTGCTGCCGCCGCTTTTAGGCGGGCTGGGATCAACCAGGCTTTGCAGGTCGCGGTCCTTGGCGAGCACTTTATAGGTTCCCGGTATGACTAGATGCCCGTTGCGCTGAAACTCTCCCGAATCAAGCACGTAAGTCATTCCCACCGCCACGAGGATAATCAGCAACATCATCACGATAGGATGAGGCATGCGGCTTTTTATGTGTACATCCTTCACGAGACCTGTTTCCGGTAACTTTTCCATATCCCCTCATTTACTGGTCGCGAATAGCCGCTGCTGGATAAACCTCATCCCTGACGCCCGCGTGAAATATCGCGGCGCATTCTGCGATGCCCATCGGCTGTTCAATAAATTCATAATACATAGTTTCATTAGATAAAACAACGTGCTTTAAGAAATTATTCATTTGCAGTCGCCGGACTGAGTCATGCAAAATTCCTCTTTCGTAATGAAGGCTATCGCGTAGTTTCCTTTATTATCAATGAAGAAGCGTTGAATTTCTACTGGAAAGCGAGAATTCCCGTTTACGCCACACCTATGTTGACAGTGTAAATTATTATGGTTAGCATCGTATCGACTATTGAAATTGTGTTTTGTTAGATGAAACAATGATTTTTGTGAAGTCTACGCATGAATGACCGTATTGATGGCATATTTAAAAAGGGAGAATGTAATGAAGAAGAAAATAGTCGGGCTGGCGATTCTGGGAGCGTTGGCAAATGTCGCGCAGGCGCAAAGCAATGTCGTCGTGTATGGCATTCTGGATACGGGTGTTTCCTACGCCGGCAAAATTGCCGCGCCGACTGCCGCTGCCCCCACTGCAACCGGCGGTCGATGGTCGGTAGATTCCGGAAGCGTGCAACAATCGAGGCTAGGATTTAAAGGGGTTGAGGACCTGGGCGGGGGCATGAAGGCATTTTTTAATCTTGAAGGAGGTCTTTCCGTCGATACCGGTACCGCAGGACAGGGCGGTTTGACCTTTGGACGCACGTCCGTGGTCGGCCTGTCCGGCGACTTTGGTTCGATACAGTTGGGCCGCCGCAAAGACTACACGGACGACATTTCGTCCAAATATTCGAGCGTGGATGATTTTGGCGTATTCGGCAATGGGGTGCATGACAACAACCTGGACCGTTACGGCGGTAATCGCGCTAACAATCAAATTCGCTATGACAGCCCGGACTTTAACGGTTTGAGACTGAACGCGATGTATGCGCTGGGTGAGACGGCCGGATCAAATGCTGCCGGCCAGTCGCTGGGATTCGGCGCCAATTATAAAAACGGGGCGTTCGGCATTGGATTCGGATACTTTCAGTCGAAGCTCGGAACCCTAGTGGCAGGAGTAAATTCCAGTAGCGATCAAGGGGCAGGCAGTGCGGCAGCTTGCGCGCCCGCATTCGGCAATCCTGGGGACACTTGCTTTAAAACCTGGATACTGGGTTCTTCTTATACCATTGACAAACTCAAGCTGCGCGCCACCTTTTCGCAAGTGCAGCAGCCGCTTGCCGTTGCCGGCGGGGCAGCGCCAAATTTTAGGGCCAAGTTTACCGCGGCTGCTGGTTCTGCGGCGTTTACCGCTGGCGGTCTGAACAATGACAAAACCAATATTCTGGATGCGGGCTTCGACTACTATGTAGACGGCAACTGGACGATAGACGGAAGCTTCCTGCAATCCCGTTATGATTTTGTCGGAGCAAATACCAAGGGGCGCTTGAGCGAAGTCATTCTGGGCGTGGATTACAGATTCTCAAAACGTACGGATCTGTACGCTTTTTATGGCAATATGCGGGCGTCCGATATGTACAACCCTGGCATCATCGGCGGCGCTGCCGGCGTTGACAACACGGCAAGTGCAGTCACGGTCGGCATTCGTCATGTATTTTAATTCCTGCGGGTAGCGGCGAATTCATTTGCCCGCAAACTAAAAAGGCGGAACATGTTCCGCCTTTTTGGTTTGTCTAAATTGATCTGCGCTGCACCGGCGGCACCTGTTTTCAAACTGATTTACAGAAAGTGGCAGACGTAGTCCAGCGTCTCTACCGTTTCTATCTCAAATTTGGAATTGCCCGGCACCTGGAACTGCTGGCCGGCGCGGTATTCGTTCCAGGTTTCTTCCCCTTGCAGGCGGATGCGGCATTTGCCCGCGTTCACTTCCATCAACTCCGGCGCGCCGGTATTAAATACCAGGCTGGAGGGAAAAATCACGCCTATGGTCTTCTTGCTGCCGTCGGCGAACAGCACGGTGTGCGACACGCATTTGCCGTCGAAATAGATATTGGCTTGTTTGACGACGCTTACCTGATCGAATTGAGTAGTCATTTTTGTGGAGGATAAAAAAACAGCCCGCGTTTTTTTTAAGCGGGCTGTTTGTGTTGGTGAGTGGGTAGCGAGCTGAAATTATTGACCGCGTTTCGCGCGCGCATTCGCTGCGATCCGCATACGCAAGGCGTTCAGCTTGATGAAGCCGCCGGCGTCGGCCTGGTTGTACGCGCCGCCGTCTTCGTCGAAGGTGGCGATGTTCATGTCGAACAGCGAATCCGTTTTGGAGTCGCGCGACACGGTAATCACATTGCCTTTGTACAACTTCAGGCGCACCCAGCCGTTGACCGTTTGTTGCGTCTGGTCGATCAGGGTTTGCAGCGCGACGCGCTCCGGCGCCCACCAGTAGCCGTTGTAGATCATCGACGCGTAACGTGGCATCAGGTCGTCCTTCAGATGTGCCACTTCGCGATCCAGCGTGATGGATTCGATTGCGCGGTGCGCGCGTAGCATGATGGTGCCGCCAGGGGTCTCGTAGCAACCGCGGGATTTCATGCCTACATAGCGGTTTTCCACCAAGTCCAGGCGGCCTATGCCGTGCTTGCCGCCCAGGCGGTTCAATTCGGTCAATACGGTTGCCGGCGACATGCGCTTGCCGTTCAGCGCGACGATGTCGCCTTTTTCAAACTCTATGTCCAGGTATTCCGGCGCATCCGGCGCTGCTTCCGGGCTGACGGTCCAGCGCCACATCGACTCTTCGGCTTCCGCGCTTGGATTTTCCAGGTGACGGCCTTCGAAGCTGATATGCAGCAGGTTGGCATCCATCGAATAAGGCGCGCCGCCTTGTTTATGCTTCATGTCGATTTCTATGCCGGCGTCTTCCGCATACTTCAACAGTTTTTCGCGCGACAGCAAGTCCCATTCGCGCCACGGAGCGATGATCTTTACGCCCGGCATCAGCGCATACGCGCCCAGCTCAAAACGCACCTGGTCGTTGCCCTTGCCGGTAGCGCCGTGGGAGATCGCATCGGCGCCGGTTTCGCGGGCGATTTCGATCAGGCGCTTGGCGATCAGCGGACGGGCGATGGAGGTGCCCAGCAGGTATTCGCCTTCATAGATGGTGTTGGCGCGGAACATCGGGAACACGAAATCGCGCACGAACTCTTCGCGCACATCATCGATATAGATATTCTCAGGCTTGATACCGAACTTGATCGCTTTCGCGCGCGCCGGTTCCAGCTCTTCGCCCTGGCCGAGGTCGGCGGTGAAGGTGACGATTTCACATTGATAATTGTCTTGCAGCCATTTCAGGATGACTGAAGTATCCAGGCCGCCCGAGTAGGCGAGTACTACCTTTTTGATGTCGCTCATGATTTGCTTTCCGATATTGCAGTATTGGTGTTAATTTCTTTCTTTGCCATGAGGCCGCTGTGGTGGCCGGCACGCCGTCATTTCTCGTCTATTTTGCCGACAACCAGGTACTCCAGCAACGCCTTCTGTATATGCAGGCGGTTTTCCGCCTCATCCCAGACCACCGATTGCGGGCCGTCGATGACGCCGGCGGAGACTTCTTCGCCCCTGTGCGCCGGCAGACAATGCATGAACAGCGCATCTGGCTTGGCCCTCGCCATCTTCGCTTCATCGACGATCCAGCCGTCGAAGGCCTTCAGGCGCGCCTGGTTTTCTTCTTCGTAACCCATGCTGGTCCATACGTCGGTATTGATCAGATCGACGCCCGCGCAGGCATCCGACGGATTATCGAACAGCGTGTAATTCTGGTTGGCCGGATCCACCAGTTTGGCGTCCAGGTCGTAGCCTTTAGGCGTGGAAATATTCAGGTGGAAATTGAATACCTGCGCCGCCTGCAGCCAGGAGTACAGCATGTTATTGGCGTCGCCTATCCACGCCACGGTTTTGCCGGCGATGGAGCCGCGATGTTCCACATAGGTGAAAACGTCGGCGAATACCTGGCAGGGATGGTGCTCGTTGGTCAGTCCGTTAATCACGGGCACGCGCGAATTCGCTGCGAAGCGTTCGATGATGTCCTGGCCGAAGGTGCGGATCATGATGATGTCGCACATGCGGGACATCACCTGGCCGGCGTCTTCCACCGGTTCGCCGCGGCCCAGCTGGCTGTCGCGGGTATTCAGGTAGATGGCGGCGCCGCCGAGCTGATGCATGCCTGCCTCGAACGACAAGCGGGTGCGGGTCGAGTTTTTTTCAAAAATCATGACCAGCGTGCGATCCAGCAAGGGATGATAAGTGTCGTAATTCTTGAATTTGCGCTTGATGACGCGCGCGCGCTCCATCACATACTCGAACTCAGCCAGCGTGAAATCGGAAAACTGCAGAAAATGTTTGATAGCCATAAATAGAATCGGCAGCAATAGGAAATTTGCTGCCGCTTGGTTATAACTGCTTCATTATAAGGGATTTATTCGCGTTTTCCGATATAAATTAAGGAAGGGGCGCTGAACAAAAAACGGCTTAATTGGATTAAAGAGAATTTTCTTGGATCAACATGGTTAAATGCCGGCCTTTGCGGTTCATTAATTTTCCGGCAAGCGGTAAAGCCGCCGGATAGTGAATAGTGCCAGATTTCCTTTGGCTGTGTCTCCATGGGCTACCTCAGGTAGCCTATGGTCTGCGACGCTTCATGCACCAGTTGTTCAAACAGATCATGCCGCATTTCCGCGATCTCGCCGCCTTTTACCGCTTCCAGTATCGCGCAACCCGGTTCTGCATGATGATGGCAGTTGTAGAATTTGCAATGACCCAGGCGCGGTAAAAACTCTGGAAAAGCCCTCTCCAGCATGCCTTCGCTCAGGTGGTGCAGGCCGAACTCCTGGAATCCCGGCGAAT
>DATHMC010000023.1:0-4213 GCA_035487495.1 Undibacterium sp. | reverse complement strand
ACCAGCTCAGGCGCAGAGTATAGCGAGACGTCCTACGTCTATGCGCACGCCGGCGGGCAGGAGCTGAAAATCACCAAGCACGTCACCAAGGCACTGGCGGGGGCCTTGCTGGGGGAAATCACGGCGCAGCGGGCTTAGCTCGCAGCGGGGAGGCCGGCATCCCGATACGGATGCCGGTAAATGCTTCAGGGCTGCTTGACCGAAAAAGCATCCATCACCCGCGCCGAATACACCAGCGCCGCACCGGCGTTGACGGCGATGGCCACCCCTAGCGCCTCGGCTATTTCCTCGCGCGTGGCGCCATGCTTGGCAGCCGCGTCGGTATGCACGGTGATGCAACCGTCGCACTGGCGTGTGACTGCCACCGCCAGCGCAATCAACTCGCGCGTCTTGGCGTCCAGCTTGCCGGTTTTAGCGCCGGCGCTGGAGAGCGCCTGGTAGCCGCGCAGGGTATCCGGGTTGAGTTTGCCGATTTCGCCTATGCGCGTCGCCAACTGCTTCTGGTAGTCATTCCATTCGAGCATCATGCTGGATTCTCCTTTATGTCAATCAAACGTTGCGGGCCGGCGTGCGCCGCCAGAACATCGTGTTGTCGTTGACCGCATACTCTTGGACGATTTCATCCTGCCGGAGCTTGCATAAATATCCGCCTAATCGAGCCAATAGTAAATGACTTTTTGGAGAGGAGTTCATGTACGGGGGGAGCACGCAAATCTGGCATTCGTCCCGGAGCCGCTGGCGTCCGTCCCATGGACTGTTGCGGGGATGTAATAGCCAAACGATGCAAACGCGTATACATTGACGCTTGCATTACAGGAAACGAATGACTCAACCCATGGACTAACAAGGAGAACATCGTGGATAAAGTAGTGAATATCGCGGCGCGCCTGCTGATGGCGCAAATTTTTATCATCGCCGGCTTCGGCAAGCTGACGGGCTTTAGTGGGACGGTGGGATATTTTACGTCGATAGGCCTGCCTATGCCCCAGTTGCTGACGCCGCTGGTGATACTGGTTGAACTCGGCGGCGGACTGGCCTTGCTGCTCGGCTTCAAAACGCGCTGGGTGGCTGCCGTGCTGGCGTTGTTTTCGGTCGCAACGGCGCTGATCGCTCATAGCAATTTTGCGGACCAGGGCCAGATGATCAACTTCATGAAAAATATGGCGATGGCTGGCGGCTTGCTGCTGTTTTACCGGCATGGCGCCGGTGCGCCGAGCATAGACAAACCTGGGACATAGGGCGATGGACTGAGCCGACGCAGAGTAAAGAAAAACGCCTCGGTATCGAGGCGTTTTCCTGTTCTCCCGTCTTACTGAGAAATACCGGGCTGAGAAGGCTTCGGCCCGGCCTGCATTATCGCCGGCGATCCGTTGATCCGTTTGTGCCGGAGAATGCATTGTCGATCTTGCGGCGCAGCAGGTTCCAGGATTTGCATCTTGCGCAGAACCCTGTCGCTGCGGCAATTACTTCTTGCGCGGCGGCTTGCCCTTGTCCTTGCCCGGGCCGGATTTGGACTTGAATGGCGCCGCCTTTTCCATCACGCGCCTATCGCCGCCGGATTTGCCGGCTGCAAAAGGCGCTTTTTTCGGCGCCGGTTTGCTGTCCACCGCGGCGCGGTCCTGCTCGCCGGCAAGGCTGATGCGCAGCTGCTGGCCGCCTACCCAGACTTTTTTCAGGTGCTCGAACAAGTCCTTCGGCATGCCGTCCGGCAGGTCCAGCACGGTGTAGCTGTCGAAGATGTCGATGCGGCCTATGTGCTTGGCTTCCAGGCCGGCTTCGTTGGCAATGGCGCCGACGATGTTGGCCGGTGTGACGGCGTGGTCGCGGCCTACCTCGATGCGGAAGGTTTGCATCGGGATTTTGCCCTTGGCCGGCTTTTCTTTCTTGTCCTGGGCAGGGCGCTCGGCCAGCGCTTCATGCACGACATTTTCCAGCGGTTTTGCCTTATGTTCCGCGTGTTCCTTGCGCTTCACAGGTTCTGCGCGCGGTTCGTCATGCGCCTTGGCGGCTGCCGGTTCTTTTCTCGGCGCGAACTTCTCCGGCCTGGCTGGCGCGGCGGCAGCGGCGCCGTCGCGCCGGATGCGCAACTGCTGGCCGGCGACGCGCACGGTTTGCAGTTGTTCCAGCGTGGAGGCGGACAAGTCTTCCGGCAGGTCGAGTACGCTGTAGTCGTCGTAGATTTCTATGCGGCCTATATGCTTGGCATCCAGCCCGGCTTCGTTGGCGATGGCGCCGACGATATTGCCTGGCTTGACACCGTGCTCATAGCCAACCTCGATGCGGAAGGTCTGCATGCCGGCGTCGGCCTGCCGCTCTATGCGTTCTTTCCTGGGCAGGGCGGTGCGCTCGAAGCGGTCGCTGCGCTCCGCACGTTCGGGACGATCGAACTTCCCGGCCCTGGCCGGCCGCTCGTCGGACCAGGAGGTATTTGCCGGTTCGCGGTGTTTCTTGTCCAGCAGCAGCGGCACGTCGCCGCGCGCCATCTTGGCCAGCGCGGCGGCGATCTCGATTGCCGGAACGTTCTGTTCCTGCTCGTATTCTTCGATGATGTTCTGGAACTGTTCCAGTTCGCCTTCCGCCAGGGTGGCGCTGATCTGGTCCTTGAACCTGGCGATGCGCACATCGTTGACGGCCTGTATGCTCGGCAATTCCAGCGGCGCTACCGGCTGGCGGGTGGCGCGTTCTATCGCTTTCAGCAGATTCTTTTCACGCGGGGTGATGAACAGGATCGCCTCGCCGCTGCGCCCGGCGCGGCCGGTGCGACCTATGCGGTGGGTATAGCTTTCCGGGTCGTGCGGCACGTCGTAGTTGATCACGTGGCTGATGCGCTCCACATCCAGCCCGCGCGCGGCCACGTCGGTGGCGACCAGGATGTCGATCTTGCCGTCTTTCAGCTGCTGTATCGTGCGTTCGCGCTGTTGCTGCTGGATGTCGCCGTTGATGGCAGCCGCCGAAAAGCCCCTGGCTTGCAGCTTGCTGGCCAACTCTTCGGTACCGAGCTTGGTGCGGGAAAAGATGATCATGCCGTCGAAGGTTTCGGCTTCCAGAATGCGCGTCAGCGCATCCAGCTTGTGCATGCCGCTGACCAGCCAGTAGCGCTGGCGGATATTGTCGGCGGTGCCGGTCTTGGCGGCGACGGTGATTTCCGCCGGATTGTTCAGGTAGGTCTGCGCGATGCGCTTGATCGCGGACGGCATGGTGGCCGAGAACAGCGCGGTCTGGCGGCTCTCCGGGGTTTCCTGCAGGATGCGCTCGACGTCGTCGATGAAGCCCATGCGCAGCATTTCGTCGGCTTCGTCCAGCACCAGCGTCTTCAGTTGCGACAGGTCCAGCGAGTTTTTATCCAGGTGATCGATCACGCGGCCCGGAGTGCCGACCACCACGTGCACGCCGCGGCGCAGCGCGCTCAGTTGCGGGCCGTAGCTCTGGCCGCCGTAGATGGGCAGCACATGAAAGCCGGGGATATGCGCGGCATAGCTCTGGAAGGCTTCGGCCACCTGTATCGCCAGTTCGCGGGTGGGGGCCAGCACCAGCGCTTGCGGGGTGCTTTGCCGGATGTCGATGCGGGACAGGATGGGCAGCGCAAAGGCGGCGGTCTTGCCGGTGCCGGTCTGCGCCTGGCCCAGCACGTCGCGATTGGACAGCAACACGGGGATGGTGGCGGCCTGGATCGGCGACGGCCTCTCGTAGCCGACGTCCTTCAGGGCGCGCAACAGGGGTTCGCTGAGGTTGAGGTCGGCAAAGAGGGGGATAGGTGTTTCAGACATGGAATGACTCACTGGTTTGCTGGCATCGCACTGTACGATGCCGTGTTGGGGCGTAGTTTACTCTGTTGTAGGCGGGGCGGGGCTGGGAATGGCCGATAATCCCTGATTATTCGCGGATATAGGCCGGAAATCAGGCGATATTTGCTGAAATCGCGAGGGCCGCGAGCTTGCAGGGTAAAATGCTGCTGTTAAACAATAAATATGTTCTTGTTGTTAATGCTGTTCAGTTAGGTCGGACTTACGCAGAACTATCGAACTATCTCAGGCAGGGAATGTAGATTCACCACGTCATTCCCGCGAAAGCGGGAATCCATTTTTTGCCAGAATAGACAATGGGTCCCCTGTGTCCCTATAGGGAAGGAACGTTCCCTTGCAGGGGAACGCCGTTACGCAGGGAGCAGCATGCTGCTCTCCCCCTCCTGCTTCACCGCTTTCGCGAGGACGAC
>DATHMC010000022.1:0-4391 GCA_035487495.1 Undibacterium sp. | reverse complement strand
GCAGGCCGGTCGCAGGCAGGCGATATAAATGGCTATAGGAAAAAGCCATCAGCTCATTGGCTTTCTTGGTGGCGGCATACAGGGAAACCGGCTCATCCGTGTGGTCATCCTCGCTGAACGGAATTTTGGCGTTGGCGCCATAGACGCTGCTGCTGCTCGCATACAACAAATGCTGCACCTTGTGACGCTGACTGGCCTCCAGCATATTGCCGAAGGCGACCAGATTGGCCTGGATGTAAGCAGCGGGATTGGTCAGCGAATAACGGACTCCCGCTTGCGCCGCCAGATGCACGACCAGGGTCGGCTGCACCTTGTCAAACAGGGCATTGACCTGCACCGTATCGGCCAGCTCTACCGTCAGGCACTCGACACCGGCAGGCGTCAGGATGGCATTGACGCGATCGGTCTTTAGCTTGGGCGTGTAGTAATCGTTAAAGTTGTCGCAACCGACCACTTCGTGCCCCATGCTGGCCAGCCGCGCGGCAACGAAGCTGCCGATAAATCCTGCGGCTCCGGTTACCAGAATTTTGTTGTTACCAGACGTCATTGGCTTAAGCCCTTATCAAATCGACCGACACCTTCATGGGACGTCCCGCAGCGAAGAGCAGCCCGGGATCAAAAATACTATTTACATCCGAAAACGGTAAAACGCGAGCGTCAGGCTCGACACTCTGCCGCGGCCTGCACTCTTGGCCCACGCGCGTATTGGGCAAAGCGACGCGCCAGCTTGCATTATGCATGGCATCCCAGCCCTCGCCTATCGCCTCAGGCTAAGCCGAGCCAGGTACGCTGGACAGGCGGGCGCAATTTGTCAACAAATGTGGAAACTTCGCGGCAAGCCGGGAAAATCGGCCGGAACCGGCCCCATGCAGGGCATAATTCACGAATACGCCATCGAGCAGCGACGGCACGCTGAATACTCTGGGAGTGCCGGCTTTTTCGCTACAAAATTGCCGGCCGGAAATCAAATAAATGCCAGATATTCAGAATAGACCCGCACAAATTATACTTTCCATTTTGCTATCGGTAAATATCCCAAAAAAATATTAAATAACAAGGACATAGAAGTTGATTCCAAAACGTAACAGCTCTGTTAGTATCCAGAGTTCTAAGCAAAATGGCACTTTTATGCAGCTTGATCTCCAGCTCCGCCTATCCATGTTATGAAAAGATGAAGTTACTTACATTCAGTACCCTGTTCCCTAATGCAGAACAAGCTAATCATGGCATCTTTGTAGAGACCAGGTTGCGCTACCTGATTGCAAGCGGCAAAGTGGAATCGCGCGTGGTTGCGCCGGTGCCTTGGTTCCCGTCGAAAAACGAGCGTTTCGGGCACTATGCAGGCTTTGCCAGGGTGCCGGCAGAAGAGCAAAGGCATGGCATCCGCGTGCTGCATCCGCGCTATCCGCTGCTGCCCAAGATAGGCATGCAGCTAGCGCCATTCCTGATGGCGAAATCGGTCAAGAAGACCATAGGCCGCATCATCGACGAAGGTTTCGATTTTGATGTGCTGGATGCCCATTATTTCTATCCCGACGGCGTCGCAGCGGTCATGCTGGGCAAGTACTTCAATAAGCCTGTGGTGATCACGGCGCGCGGCACCGACATCAACCTGATTCCACAGTACCGCCTGCCGCGCAAAATGATCCTATGGGCAGCGCAGAACGCCAAAGGCATCATCACCGTCTGCAATGCCTTGAAGGACGAGATGGTCAGCCTGGGTGTGGCCTCGGACAGCATTACCGCGCTGCGTAACGGCGTAGACCTGCAACGCTTCCAGCCCATGGACCGGGCAACGGCCCGGCAAGCCCTGGGCCTGGAGCATTTCACCCTGCTTTCGGTAGGGCTGCTGGATCCGCGTAAAGGGCATGACCTGGTGATCCAGGCCTTGCCTTCATTGCCGGATGTGCGGCTGCTGATTGCCGGCACCGGCCCGGACCGGAAAAAGCTGGAGGACCTGGCGCAACAACTCGGCGTGGCCGAGCGCGTCACCTTCCTCGGCTCGGTTCCCCAAACCGAACTGAAGACCTATTACAACGCGGCAGACGCGCTGGTGCTGGCATCCAGCCGCGAGGGCTGGGCCAATGTCTTGCTGGAATCCATGGCCTGCGGCACGCCGGTGGTCGCCAGCAATGTCTGGGGCACGCCGGAGGTGGTCGCCTCGCCGGACGCCGGGGTATTGATGTCGCAGCGCACCCCGAAGGCACTGGCGGAAGCCGTGCACGCCTTGCGCGCCACCTATCCCGAGCACGCAGCCACCCGGCGTTATGCAGAAAAATTCAGCTGGGACGACACGACGCAGGGTCAACTGCAATTGTTCCAGAATATTTTAAGCGGCGGCCGAAGGGTGGACGCCAAGTGAAGATACTCTACCACCACCGCACCCGTTCCAAAGACGGCCAGTCGGTCCACATCGACGAAATGATCGCCGCCTTGCGCGAACTCGGGCATGAAGTCATCGTCGTGGCGCCGGCCGGCGCAGAGCAAACCTCGTTCGGCTCGGGCGGCAAGTTCGTGCCCTGGCTGAAACGCTATGTCCCCAAGTTTTGTTACGAGTTGATGGAGTGTGCATACAGCCTTATTGCCTACAAGGACCTGGTCAAAGCCGTCAAACTGCACCGCCCCGATTGCCTGTACGAGCGCTACAACCTGTTCCTGCCTGCCGGCATCTGGCTCAAGCACAGGTATCGCCTGCCGATGCTGCTGGAGATCAATTCGCCGATTTTTGAAGAGCGCTCACGCTATGACGGCTTGTCGCTGAAGCGCCTGGCGCGCTGGTCGCAAGCCTACACCTGGAAGGCGGCCGATTTTGTACTGC
Organism: Undibacterium sp.; assembly: GCA_035487495.1. Classification (GTDB taxonomy): domain Bacteria; phylum Pseudomonadota; class Gammaproteobacteria; order Burkholderiales; family Burkholderiaceae_D; genus Undibacterium. The sequence continues at coordinate 1,573 of DATHMC010000022.1, read as the reverse complement.
CGGTAACGCAGGTAATGGCCGAGATCGTCCAATCCTACGGCGTGCCGGCAGACAGGATGATGGTGATCCACAACGGCATCAACACCCGCGAATTTGAAAACGTCGCAGACAATACCGCGGTCAAGTCATCGCTGGGTCTGACCGACAAGTTGGTGCTGGGATTCACCGGCTTTGTACGCGACTGGCACGGGCTGGACAAGGTCATCGACATGATCGCCAAGGACCCTATCGATTCCGGCCGCCATCTGATGGTGGTCGGGGACGGCCCCGCGCGCCAGTCGCTGGAGCAACAGGCCAAAGCACTCAATGTTGCCAATCGCGTCAGCTTCACCGGCATCGTCGGACGTGAAAAAATCCCGCAATATGTCGCCGCCTTCGATATTGCGCTGCAGCCCGCGGTGGTCTCGTATGCGTCGCCGCTGAAGCTATTCGAATACCTGGCCCTGGGGAAAGCGATTGTGGCCCCGGCCCAACCGAATATCCGTGAACTGCTCAGCGATGAACACAATGCCGTACTGTTCGATCCGGCTCAGGCCGATGGCTTGCCGAAGGCGATAGACCGGCTGTGCAACGACGCCGCGCTGCGCCGGCACGTCGGCAAAAATGCCTCCGCCACGATCAGCGACAAGAAGTTAACCTGGAAAGCCAATGCGGAACGGGTGATCCATTTATTTGAGAGGCTGCAGCAGCATGCGTGATATAGCGCTTTTCAGCGTCATCTTTGGGCTACTGCCTTTTGTTTTCAAACGCCCATTCATAGGCGTGCTGATGTTTACCTGGGTCAGCCTGATGAATCCGCACCGGCTTGCCTATGGAGCGGCATTTGATTTCCCGTTTGCCGCGCTGATCGTCGTGGTGACGCTGATCAGCCTGCTGGCGTCCAAACAAACCAAGCGTTTTCCAATTACCGCGGTAACGGTCGTCCTGATGATTTTTGTCATATGGATGACCTTGACAACGTTTACCGCGCTGGAGCCCGATCGCGCATGGAAGGAATGGAACCGGGTCATGAAAACCATGTTCCTGCTGTCGGTTATTTTGCTCACGGTCAATACAAAGCAAGAAATCCAGACGCTGGCCTGGATCATCGGCTTATCACTGGGATTTTGGGGACTCAAAGGCGGAATTTTTACACTGACCAACGGCGGCAGCAATAATGTGTACGGGCCTGAGGGCAGCTACATCGCAGACAACAATGCATTGGCGCTGGCGTTGGTCACGGCGCTCCCCATAATCTGGTACGCGCAACTGACCGTCAAATACAAGATCATGCGTTACGGCCTGATCGCCCTGGCCGTGATTTGCATCGTTTCTGCGGTCGGCTCCTATTCTCGCGGCGCCTTGCTCGGCGGCGGCTGCATGCTGGTTTTCCTGTGGCTGAAGAGCAGGCAAAAAATTCGCACAGGCCTGATCCTACTATTGATTGTTCCACTGATTTATACCGTCATGCCGGACAAGTGGTTTGACCGCATGAATACGATAGACGATTACAAGCAGGACTCTTCTGCTCTTGGCCGCATCAATGCGTGGGGTTTTGCGATCAATGTTGCGGAGAAAAATATGATGGGAGGCG
>DATHMC010000021.1:0-31931 GCA_035487495.1 Undibacterium sp. | reverse complement strand
CCCAGCTCATAGAAATCGGCGGTCACTGCCGAATACTTCATGCCCTCGGCCTTGTTCACGACCAGCATCACGGAGCGGCCAGACTTGCGTAGGAAGTCTGTGATGGTCTTGTCATGCGGCGTCAGACCCTGGCGGCCGTCGACGATAAAAATCACGACATCGGCTTCGGCGACCGCCTGTTTGGTCTGCTTGGCCATTTCATGCATGATGCCTTCTTTGGCGACCGGCTCAAACCCGCCGGTATCAATCACCAGAAAGGGCCGTTCGCCGATACGGCCTTCGCCGTAATGCCTGTCCCTGGTCAAGCCAGGGAGGTCAGCGACCAATGCGTCCCGAGAACGAGTGAGCCGATTGAACAGCGTGGATTTGCCGACGTTAGGTCGGCCTATAAGTGCAATAACCGGCTTCATTTCAATTACTCGGCTGCCAACGCAACCACTGCCCCTGATTTGGTTTGAACAATCAAATTCGAACCAGCGACCAGAGGCGCTGAAACTATCTGACTGCCATCGGTATTAATACGACCGATGAAGGAACCATCTTCCCTGGAGAGAAAATGGACATAGCCGAACGAGTCGCCAACGGCGACCGCGCGGCCAAAAGAAGTTGGCGTAGACAAGCGGCGATGCGCCAGCTTGTCGTTCTTCCACGCACTGGCTCCGGCAGCCCGGGAAAACGCCGAAACCGCGCCCTGGTCGTCAGCCGCAAAAACAAAGCGTTCATCCACGCTCACGCCAACGTCGCTGGACAGGTTTTTTGCCCAGCGCACCGCGCCGGAAACCAGGTCATAGCAACCGACTCGTCCCTGATATGCCACCGTGCACACTTCGCGGCCCATCACGATGGGCGTGCCGGAAACATCGGCGATACGCTCCAGCTCGGTGGCGCCCTTGGGATCACCTGCCGCAATTTCCCAGCGCAAGCCGCCGTTGTTGATGGACAACGCAGCCAGGCGGCCGCCCGGCAACGCCACGATCACCAGTTGATCGGCGATGGTGATACCAGGCACAGTGCGCAGGATCAGCGTCGGCAGAGGCCGGTCCACGGTCCATTTGCGGGTGCCGGATTCAATATCGTAAGCCGCAATTTTGTTATCTATGCTGCGCACGATGACCAGCCCTTGACCCACTGCCGGCGCAGACAATATTTCACTGGAGGCCTGCACTTTCCAGCGCAGCTTTCCATCATTATCAAATGCCAGCACAAAGCCTTTTTGACCGGCAACGGCAATCGTATTGGCATCCGCACCGACACCCGCGGTCAACGGCATCCCTGCATTGATGCGCCATGCGGAGCGTCCATTGGACGCCTCCAGCTTGGCTACCGTGCCGTCCGCGCCGGCTGCGTAAACAAACTCACCCACTTGCGCCGGCGTAAATACATAGACGCCGGCATTGCCGACGGAGGCCGACCAGGCCTGCTTGATTGCCATGCTGGGCTTAAACTCCTGCAACGCTGCAGGAGGATGCTTGGATTCTGTTTTGCTGGAGAACGGATTGTATTTGGAAATAGTGGAACATCCTGTTACAGCCAGCAACGCTGCTATACCGACAATCTTGGCGGAAAAATGCATGTATAACCCCTTTTATTTGCTTGCTACTTTGGCGGCAGCCGTTCCGCCGATCGCCTCCAGCTTCAGCTGTATCAACTGGCGACCCGGATTTTTCTCGTTGGTCTTTTCCAGCGCAGTCTGATAGGCCGCACGTGCTTCAGCAATCTTATTTTGTGCCGCATAGATATCACCCTGACGATCAGCGACATCACCGGCAAATTCCGCAGCGAATTCGCCGGAGAGCAATTTCAAGCCTTCATCGTAGGCTTTCTCATCCAGTGCGACACCGGCCAGGCGTATCTTTGCCAGGGCTTTATATTCTTCTGCGCTGTCATGGTCTATCACCCATTGCAATTGGGCTTTCGCAACCTTCAGGTCGTTTGCCTCAAACGCGCTCTTTGCCGCAGACAGCGCAGCCATTGGCGCATAGGCAGTTTTGCCGAATTTCTCTATCAGGTCGCCAGCCGCGCGCTGAACCTTGGCATTGTCCTTGGCTTGCACGGATTTTTGCAATTCCTCATACAGCAGCGAAGCCTGCGCTGCCTGCCCGCTTCGATAATTGTTCCAGTATGTCCAGCCGGCGAATGCCGTCAGGCAAATAATCAACAACCAGGTAATCAGATTGCCGTATTGCTTCCACCATGCTTTAAGCGTGTCTAACTGCTCTTGTTCTTCGAGATCGTATGCCATGTTTTTATAAGTCTAGTGATGAATATGAATGTGATTTGGATCGTCGCAGCAATCTGCAGAATCAGCCGCACCGACAATCTGGTCAACCAGATAGTCCACCGCAGTATCGAACGGAACACTGACCTGGTTATTTTCCATGTCTTCGGAGCGCAGCGCCTTGACTGTTATGGTATTGGCTGCCGCTTCGTCTTCGCCGATGATGACCGCGTAGGCGGCACCGCTGCCGTCCGCTCGTTTCATCTGCGATTTGAAGCTGCCAACCGAAGCCGCAGAGGCGCAATGTAACACAACATCCAGCCCGGCATCGCGTAAACGCTCGCCCAAAACAAAAGATTGCATCTGGGCCGCATCGCCCTGGTGCACCAGATATACATCGCACTGGCTCGGCGCATGGATCTCGCCGGCGGCCTTCATCAACTCCAGCAGTCGCTCCACGCCCATTGCAAAGCCGCATGCGGGCGTAGGCTTGCCGCCAAAAATAGGAATCAGCGGATCGTAGCGGCCGCCGGCACACACGGTGCCCTGCGAACCCAGTTCATCGGTGACCCATTCAAACACGGTCCGATTGTAGTAATCCATGCCGCGCACCAGGCGCGGGTTGATCGTAAATGGGATGCTGTTATGGCGCAGTATCTTTTGCACACCCTCAAAATGTGCCCGCGATTCTTCACCCAGATAGTCCAGCAATTTCGGCGCGCCGTTCACCATCGCCTGCATGGTCGGATTCTTGGTGTCCAGGATGCGCAAAGGATTGGAATACAGACGACGCTGGGCATCCCCATCCAGCAAATCCTTATGCTGCTCTAAATACGCAATCAAATCTGCGCGGTGCAGGTTACGCTCATCTGCATTGCCAATGGAATTAAGTTCAAGGCGAATACTCTGCAAACCGAGATCGTCCCACAGACGCTGGCACATCATGATCAGCTCCGCATCAATATCCGGGCCGCTAAATCCGACCGCCTCTGCTCCCACTTGATGGAACTGGCGGTAGCGTCCGCGTTGCGGTTTCTCGTGACGGAACATGGGGCCGTTGTACCATAAGCGCTTGGGGCCGTCGTAGACCAGGTTGTGTTCCAATACTGCGCGCACTACGCCAGCAGTACTTTCCGGGCGCAAAGTCAGCTTGTCGCCATTCATGGAGTCCTCGAAAGAATACATTTCTTTCTCCACGATATCGGTCACCTCGCCCAGGCCTCGCGCAAACAGGGCCGTGGGTTCAACGATCGGCGTCCTGATTTGCTGAAAACCATAGCTCTTCAGTACCGACTGCACGGTATTTTCAAACAACTCCCACAAAGGCGCGTCCGCGGGAAGGATGTCATTCATTCCCTTTACGCCGACGATTTTTTCAACTTTCTTATTTTCCGACATTCTTGAATATCCGATTCTCATATTGCAGCATGAATCGCCGCATTTTTGCTTTTACTGAATTAATGACCGAACTGCTTAATTTGCAATGTTGCGCGCCGGTGCGTAATTGGCTTTGACATAGTCAAGCACAATGGCATGAAACTCTTCCGCGATATGCTCGCCTCGCAGGGTCATTGCCTTTGCGCCGTCAATAAAGACGGGGGCCGCAGGCGACTCACCGGTCCCCGGAAGGCTGATGCCTATATTGGCGTGTTTGGACTCGCCAGGACCGTTGACGATGCATCCCATTACCGCCACGTTCATATTCTCAACGCCTGGATATTGTTTTTTCCACACCGGCATCTGGTCACGCAAGAAGGTTTGGATACTATCCGCCAATTCCTGGAAAACGGTGGAAGTGGTGCGACCGCAACCGGGGCAAGCTATCACCATCGGCGTAAACTTCCTCAGGCCCATGGTTTGCAAAATCTCCTGGCCGACGACGACCTCCTTGCAGCGGTCGCCCCCTGGCTCCGGCGTCAGCGAAATGCGTATCGTGTCGCCTATGCCCTCCTGCAGCAACACCGACAAGGCCGCCGTAGAAGCGACGATACCCTTGCTGCCCATGCCCGCTTCCGTCAAGCCAAGATGCAGCGGATAGTCGCAACGCCTGGCCAGTTCGCGATATACCGCGATCAAATCCTGTACGCCCGACACCTTGCAGGACAGAATGATCTTGTCGCCAGCCAAGCCCAGCTCCTCCGCCCTTAGCGCATTTTCTATCGCCGACGTGATCAGGGCTTCATACATGACTGACTGGGCACTCCAGGACGCTGCGCGCTGCGCGTTCTCATCCATGATGCGCGCCAGCAATGCCTGATCCAGGCTGCCCCAGTTAACGCCGATGCGCACCGGCTTATCGTGCAGGCAAGCCATTTCTATCATTTGCGCAAATTGCGTATCGCGTTTGGCGCCCTGCCCTACATTGCCGGGATTGATGCGGTATTTGGACAAGGCCTTGGCGCAATCAGGAAAATCCTTCAGCAAGGTGTGTCCGTTATAGTGAAAGTCGCCGACCAACGGAACATCGATGTCCATGCGGTCCAATTGCTCGCGTATCGCAGGAACGGCGGCGGCGGCCTCAGGGTTATTCACCGTGATCCTGACCAGCTCGGAGCCGGCACGCGCCAACTCCTTAATCTGGATGGCGGTACCAATCGCATCGGCAGTATCGGTATTCGTCATCGACTGCACCACGACAGGTGCGCTACCGCCGACGATGACCTCGCGTCTTCCGTACACGATCTTTGCGCTGCGGCTGGCACGGCGCGCAACAGGGCCGGAGATAATGGCAAATGGAGAGGACGTCATACCTACTTCACACTCAAGTTAACAACATTACTATCCTTGCTTCCCTGGATCTCCATCGATGCTCCACGCAACTGGCCATCCACGCCGCTGGCATTCCCCAGCCGCACCTGCAAAGGCTCCTTCACCTCGAAAGACTCTTCCGTGCCGGCCCTGGCCAAGTGAGAGGTCACGATGGTGCCGTTCGCGCGCTTGATCTGCACCCACGAATCCTGGCGGAATTTCAATTTCATCGCATTGGCAGGGTCGATCGAAGCCGCAACAGCTGGCGCGCTCGGCGCCGCCGATACGGCGGCTGGCTGGCTGGCCGGCGCAGGCGCGACTATTGCCGGTTTAACGGAGGGCGCCAAGGAAGCGGCCGCAGTTGCAGCAACGCCGGACGCAGCAGGCTCCGCAATTTTCTTTTCAGCGTCAGGCTTGACTGCAACAATATTGGCATCGGCGGCTTTGCTGGCCGCATCGCCTGCAGCATCCTGCACTAGCGGTGTAGTCTGGACCGCGGGCGCACGCTCGTCAGTTGCAAGCGGCGAAGCCGACTCGGCGACGCCATCTGCGCTGGCACTGGCATTGCCCGCCGGAGAAGTCGCACTCGCGGGCAACAAGCCCTTCAGGTAATCCGTATGCTCAAATTTTTGAAAAGCAAAGAAAGCGATCGCCAATACCGCGAGCAAACCTGCACCCCAGATGTATTTATTATTGTTCGCATCCTGCCTACCTAGCAGCGGCAAGCGCGACTCCAGGAATGGCGTTGCCATTGACGGTCTCAAAGCGCTGACCTGGGCACTGGCCGGCGTTACGTCCTGAGGCAGTAAAACGACAATCGGCTCCGCATCTATCTTCAAGAGCTTGGCATAAGAACGCACAAAACCACGCACGATGACCGCCTTTGGCAGCGCATCAAACTGATTGGCCTCCAGGGCAGCAACCTGCCGAGGCGACAATTTCAATTGATCCGCCACCTGCTGCACAGACATATTTCTTTGTTGGCGCGCAGCGGCCAATTGTCCGCCGGCGGATTGATCGGCCACTGCGGCTACAACTGCTACAGGCTCCGGCGCTGAGTCCAGCTCCGGCTCCGAGGTATGTAATTGTTCTGGTAACAAATTCGTACCTACCTCACTCATTAAAAACTCCTCGCTGCAATAAGTCGTATTCTTTGGAATCGGGGTAACGACGCCTCAACTGCGTCGACAGGCTGCTGACGGACACTTGATCGCCGCGCTTGTTTTCTATTCTTATCGCCAACCACAATACTTCCGGCGTCAACACTTCCGCCTTGACCATGCGTTCAATATAAAAATGCGCTTTTTCATAATCGCCGCGCTCATATTGCATCCTGGCGATATTGACATTGACAGACGGATTTCCTGGGTCTGCACGGAATGCCATCATAAAATAACGCTCAGCGCCCGCACCATCCTTCAGTTTCAGGCTGCATATGCCGGCAGTGTTCAAGGTTTTTCCGACACCGGTATACTTGGGGTCTTTCAAGGCTTGCTCAAAGTAAGGCATCGCCTGCCTTTCGCGTCCGTTCTGGCACAAGAACCAGCCGTAGTTCTGCGCCACGTCAGCGTTATTAGGCGCCAGCTTCAGCGCGTACAGAAAATTATCCTCGGCCAGCTGCTTCTCGCCCATATCCATAAAAATCAAGCCGCGCACATTGTAGGCATCGACCATGTCAGGAGAAGATATCAGCGCTTGCTTGATTTCCTCCAGAGCCACTTTCTGCTGGCCTTGCTGATAATAATCAATGGCCAGCTGCATACGTATCGCGGCGCGCTTCTGCTTGTCCAGGTTCTCAGTCCCGGACAGCCCGTCATTCTTCGGCCCCTCCAGCGTTTTGGTTGCACATGCGGATAACATCAGCGCACAGCAAACTGCGCCCAATACAAAACGATAGTGCATTCCAAAAATTTTCACTGAGTAATCTCCACGATTTTGCCAAAATTTTCGCCAAACTTCTTTTGATACTCTGCCATTTTCTGCATGCGTTCCTGCACGCGGGTCCTGTCCTGCACTTCACCGGCGAGCTGACCGCAAGCGGCGTCGATATCGTCGCCGCGCGTCTTGCGTATGGTAGTTACCAGGCCGGCATCCATCAGCACCTGCGCAAACGCCTTGATCCTCGGGTTAGCCGAACGCTTCAGGCCGGACTCAGGGAAAGGATTAAACGGAATCAGGTTGAATTTGCACGGCACATCTTTCACCAGGGCCACCAGTTCGCGCGCATGCTGATCGCTGTCGTTGACGCCATCCAGCATGCAATATTCAAATGTAATGAAGTCGCGCGGCGCGTAATCCAGGTAGCGCTTGCAGGCGTCCAGCAATTCCTGCAAAGGGTATTTCTTGTTCAATGGAATCAGTCCGTCACGCAGCGCATCGTTGGAGGCATGCAAGGACACCGCCAGAGCGACCGCGCACTCCTTGGACAATTTGTCTATCATCGGCACGACACCGCTGGTGGACAAGGTGACGCGGCGGCGCGACAAGCCATACGCATTATCATCCAGCATCAGGCGCAATGCGGTCACGGTAGGCTCAAAATTCAACAAAGGCTCGCCCATGCCCATCATCACCACATTGGTGATCTGGCGTTCGCCTTTGGGGCCGGGCGCAATTCCCTTGGTCCTGCGCAGCTCGAACTCGGCCATCCACAATTGGCCGATGATTTCGCCAACGGTCAGATTCCGGTTAAAGCCCTGTTTGCCCGTGGAGCAGAAGCGGCAATTGACTGCGCATCCTGCCTGCGTGGAAATACATAAGGTACCCCGATTTTCCTCGGGGATAAATACTGTCTCGACCGCGTTGCCCTGCCCTACATCCAGCAGCCATTTACGCGTCCCATCCGTTGAGGTATGGTCGCTGATAATGGCGGGAGAGGCGATATAGGCGCGCGTGGCCAATTTCTCGCGCAGCGATTTGGCGAGGTCCGTCATGGTCTCAAAATCGCCGGCGCCGAACTGGTGTATCCAGCGCTGCAATTGTTTTGCGCGAAACGGCTTCTCACCCAACTCGCCACAATAGGCCACGAGCTGCGCGGGATCCAGGTCCAACAAATTGGTGAGTGCCGTCATTTGCATCTTCCTTCTCGTCCCGCCCTGTCATTTTCCGTATCGCTCTGCAGCGACCCAAAATATCCGACAGGAAGGACGACGTTCATTAGTTACTTTTCAATTAACGCGAGTACACGTTCAAAGCTGGGAAGAAATACGCGATTTCAACCGCTGCTGTTTCTGCTGCATCGGAACCGTGTACTGCGTTCGCGTCGATGGAATCGGCGAAATCAGCGCGGATAGTGCCGGCTTCTGCTTTCTTCGGATCGGTTGCGCCCATCAGGTCGCGGTGCTTCAGGACGGCGTTTTCGCCTTCCAGCGCCTGAACGATCACAGGACCGGAGATCATGAAATCAACCAGGTCTTTGAAGAAAGGACGTGCAGCGTGCACAGCGTAGAAGCCCTCGGCTTCAGCGCGTGACAAATGGATCATGCGAGCGGCAACGATTTTCAAGCCTGCATTTTCAAAACGGCTGTAAATTTGACCAATGACGTTTTTTGCAACTGCATCAGGCTTAATAATAGACAATGTGCGTTCGATAGCCATCTAAAAACTCCAATAAAATGAAAGGGTTAAGACAAAAACTCAAGAATTCATCTAACCTTAGATTTTACCACGAAACATGTCCCTCTAGGGAGCTTGTCGACTATCACAATTACCAGCAAGCATTATTTTTCAATTTGGCATTAAATGCAATCCGAAGCAGACCCCAGTTACATGGTAATCTTCAGGGTGTGCATGGGCAAAACGATAATTAGCAAGAGTAATATCCGGATGTTGCATGCAGCATAGAACGCGCCAAGGAGAAAGCAAATGAACCAACCCCTGCAACAATCTTATGAATTTGGCGCCAATCCGGCGCTAGTCCGCCATCGCGTGATGCGAAACACCTATTGGCTGTTGGCACTGTCCATGATTCCGACCGTATTCGGCGCGTGGCTGGGCGTGCAATTGCAATTTGCGTTCTTCCCGAACAGCCCCGGCATAGCGATGCTTGCAACCCTGGCAATTGCCTTCGGCTTCATATTCGCGATAGAAAAGACCAAGCAATCCGCGCTTGGCGTGGCAGTCTTGCTGGGCTTCACCTTCTTCATGGGCCTGCTGTTGTCGCGCCTGATCAGCCATACGCTTGGCTATACCAACGGCGCCTCGCTGGTCATGCTGGCTTTTGGCGGCACGGCCAGCATTTTCGGCGTGATGGCCACGGTTGCCACAGTCTCCAAGCGCGACTTCTCCGGCATGGGAAAATGGTTGTTTGCAGGATTGCTGGTCCTGATCCTCGCCGGCGTCGCCAATATGTTCCTGCAATTGCCAGCCTTGCAACTGACCATGTCGGTCATTGCGATACTCATTTTTTCTGCCTATATCCTGTACGACGTACAGGATGTGATCAATGGCGGCGAAACCAATTACATCAGCGCGACCCTGCGCATTTACCTGGACTTGTATAATATTTTCGTCAATCTGCTGTCCCTGCTCGGCATCTTCGGCGGCAACCGCGAATGAAGCAAATAAACCCCTCATAAAAAAACCGGCTGAAAAGCCGGTTTTTTTATGGCAATCGGGGGGGGATCACGCCAAATCAAACACCGCCATCGATTCCACATGCGAAGTGTGCGGAAACATATTGACCACGCCGGCGTGCGTCAGCCTGTACCCGCCCTCGTTGACCAGCATGCCGGCATCGCGCGCCAGCGTGGATGGACTGCAGGACACATATACCAGCCGCTTCGGCCTGAGTTCAGGGGCAAGGCTGCCCAGGTCAATCAGGGCCTGGCACACCGCCATCGCGCCGTCGCGAGGAGGATCGATTAGAAAACGATCAAACTTGCCAAGGGCAACAAAGTCTTCGGCCTTTACCTCAAACAAATTACGCGTGCCAAAGGAGGTTTTCGCCTCCAGGCCGTTGGCCCTGGCATTGTCCAGCGCACGTTCGGTCAGCGCAGAGCTGCCCTCTATGCCGACCACCTCTTTTGCCATCGTCGCTATCGGCAATGTGAAATTTCCCAGCCCGCAAAACAAATCGGCAATGCGTTCGTCTTCCTGCACATCCAGCAAGCGCAATGCGCGCGCCACCAGCACCTGGTTGATGTGATGATTTACCTGGGTAAAGTCGGTCGGCTTGAAGGGCATCTTCACGCCGAATTCCGGCAGGGTGTAGTGCAATTCCGGCGTCGCCGGGTAAAACACGGTCGCCGTGTCCGGCCCCTTGGTCTGCAGCCACCACTGCACCTGGTACTGGTCCGCAAAAGATTTCAACCTGACCTCGTCGTCGGCGCTCAATGGCGCCATGATGCGCAACACCAGCGCAGTGACGCCCTCGCCCACCGCCAGCTCAATTTGTGGCACCTCCTCGACGATGGATAACGACGCGATCAAACCACGCAGCGGCATCAGCATTTGCGACACATTCGGCGGCAGGATTTCACAGGTTTCCATATTCGCCACATAGCGCGATTTCTTTTCATGGAAGCCGACCAGCACGGTGCCTTTCTTGCGCACGTTACGCACCGACAGGCGGGCGCGGTAGCGATATCCCCAGGTTGGCCCGTAAATGGGGCGCATCATGGTTTCCGCCTTCACTTTGCCGATGTGCCACAGATTATCCTCCAGCACCCTCTGCTTCATCGCTACTTGCGCATTAGGCTCCAGATGCTGCATCGAGCATCCGCCGCAGGTACCGAAAAATTCGCATTTGGGTTGCACCCTTTGCGACGACTCTTTCAGCAAACTGGTCATCGTGGCGGCTTCCCAGCTCGCCTTCTTTTTAAAAGTCTGGTAGCCAACCGTCTCGCCGGGCAGCGCGCCCTCAACGAAAACAACCTTCCCCTGGCTGCCATCTTCATTCAGCAGGTGGCCGACACCGCGCGCGTCCATATCAAAGGAGCGGATATTGATAGTATTCATGATTGCTTAAGACGGGGCCTGCACACGCATGCACAGACCGGCGCCGTTTTATTGTATGTAAGGTGGGCCAAGCAAGCTTGCCACAGGAATTTGCGGGAAAACCGGAATTATAAGGGAATCAGCGCCAGCAGCCCACTGCGACCCGCCGTGATGGAGTATCAGCAGCCCAAAATTAGCCGGCAGACATCAAAACGACGCCGGCAATGCCGCTGCATATTTTACAAAAGAGCATCCCTGCCCACGCCGCGAGAAGCAAAAGATCGCTTCAGCTTGACCAGAGCCTCCTGCTGTATCTGGCGCACCCTTTCCCGGGTGATGCCCATTTCATCGGCCAGGGTCTCCAGCGTCGCCGGGTCATCATTGTCCAGCCCAAAGCGCCGCACAATCACTATCCTTTGCTTGTCCGGCAGCTTGGACAGCCAGTCGCGTACCAGGATAGTCATTTCATGGTGCTCAGCCTTGATATCGGGGCCGTCGTCGCTGTCGCCGGGCAGCATATCCATCAGGCTGGATTGCGGATCGTTATCAAGCGGCGTATCCAGCGAAGTTGCATGCTCGGACAGCGCGAGGATATCCTGCACCTCGTCAATCGGCCTGTCGACCAGATGGGCGATATCTTCCAGTGCAGCATCCCTGCCATCCCGCTGCTGGGACTCCAGGTGGTACTTGGCGCGCAGTATCTGATTCAGCTCGCGCACCATATGCACCGGCAAGCGTATGGTGCGCGCCTGATTCATGATCGCCCGCTCTATGCTTTGCCGTATCCACCACGTGGCATAGGTCGAAAAACGGAAGCCACGCTCGGGCTCAAACTTGTCTATGGCGTGCATCAAGCCCAGATTGCCCTCTTCTATCATGTCCAGCAACGCCACACCGCGGTTGATATAGTGCTTGGCGATAGAAACCACCAGCCGCAGATTATGCTCTATCATTTTCTGGCGGGCGTCAAAATCGCCCTGCTTGGCCAAGGTCGCGTAGTGCAACTCTTCGGCCGAGCCGAACAAGGGCCGCGTACCAATCTGGTTCAGGTAATGCTGCGTCGTATCCGTCGACAACTCCGCCGCCAATACCGTCTTCAACTCATCAATCGGAGCGACAATCAGCGAGGCAGGATTGTCATTCGCCCCCTCCTGAGCGTCGTCGCCGGCAGCATCAGTGTCAGAAAAATCGGATAGCTCCGGCTGCTGATCAGGCGCTACATCAGCAATCTGCTCCAGATCATCGTCTGCTACTGAATTTTGACGCTGGTAATTGGTAGGTGAATTGCTCATGTATTTATCTTAAGCTAACGACCCGGCAAAAATTTGGAAGGGTCAACTGGTTTCCCCTGCTGGCGAATCTCAAAATGCAGCTTGACGGAATCGCTATCGGAGCTGCCCATTTCCGCAATTTTTTGTCCCTTGGTAATCGCATCGCCCTCCTTGACCAGGATGGATTTGTTATGCGCATAAGCAGACAATAGATTGCTTGAATGTTTGATAATTACAAGATTACCATATCCGCGTATGCCGCTACCGGCGTACATGACTTTTCCTGCGCCCGCAGCCAGTACTGCCTGCCCCAGCTTACCTGAAATGTCCAGACCCTTGTTCTTTGATTCGTCAAAAGTCGCAATAACTTTACCGTCCGAAGGCCACATCCAGTCCACCACATCCGCATCGGACGCTGGCGCCTCAGGCTGCTTCACTACCGGCGGAGCAATGACAGGGTCCGGCTTGGGAATGCTAGCCGTTGCACCAGCAGAAGGCGCGGCAGGGCCGTCGGCCTTTTGCAACTCTGCCAGGATGGCGTCGGAATAAGGTTTCTTGTCGCCGCGCGGGCCGGTCTTGTTGTTGGCTGCCGGCGCAGTCGTCAGCGGGCGAACTTCCACTCCGCTGCCCACAGTGACGCTGCCTGTCTGCGGCGCGCCCTCGGGAGGCGTAACGCGCAACACCTGATCCACCTTGATATCGTTAGGATTCTTCAGGTTATTCCAGGTCACGATATCGCTATAACTTTGCCCGTGATCCAAGGCTATCCGGTATAGCGTATCACCCTTCTTCACCACATAAGTGCCACGCGTATCAGCCGGCTTGGCCGACTTGGCGGCGTCGGTCGGCTTCGAGGCTTCGGCGGGAGCATTGTCTGCACTGCGCTCTATCACCGGCGCCTTACTTACGGTCTGGCAACCTGCAAGCAGTGCCGCGACCAGGCCCAAACCGATAAACTGTATTTTCTTCATTCTCATTGCTGTCAATTCATATATTTAATGGAACAGAGTGCTTTCATGCCAGGGCTAGATCACGCCCTTATGCAACGGGACAAAGTGGCATTGCTCCAGCACCGAACTACTCCATTCATTTTTTGCTACACGCTGTATCAATTGCAAAACCTGATTCTTGCCACCTACCGGCGCAATCAGCCTGCCGCCTATGCTCAACTGGTCCAGCAAGGCTTGCGGCACCTCCATGCCTGCCGCAGCCAATATGATACCGTCAAAAGGGGCAACTTGAGGCAATCCCAGCATACCATCTCCATAATGCAATCGTATATTCGCGATGCGCATGGGCCTTAAATTGGTTTTAGCCAACTCATGCAGCGCCTTGATCCGCTCTATGGAGTACACATCCTTTGCCACCAGCGACAATACGGCCGCCTGATAGCCGCAGCCTGTGCCGATTTCCAGCACCCGGTTCAAGGTTCCGCCGTTGCGCATGATTTCTATCATGCGGGCAACAATATAAGGCTGGGAAATTGTCTGGTGATGCCCTATCGGCAACGATGCATCGATATACGCCTGACTCGCCAGGCCGGACTCGATAAACAAATGCCTGGGCACTGCTTCCAGCGCCGCCAATACCAGGCTGTCCTTCACGCCTTGCTGAGCCACGCGGCCCACCATGGCCCGCCGTACGGCATCCGAGACCAGCGGCCTGGGGCCTCCGTGAACGGGAGGGCTCGATTGCGACTGCCTGGCCTCTGCATATGTCTTGCCTGCAGGCTTATTCGCCGGACCGGGCATGCTGGCAGCCCCAAAGATTGTTGCAATACCGGTCGTCAGCGGCTTTGGCGAAAGGCCCCTCGAGGCGCTCTGATTTTGCATCGCAGTCTGCGGCGTCGCCGTCCTCGGCGCATGGGACGCCCCTATGCCTTTGCCCTTATCCACGATCGAAGACAAGGGCAATGGGAAACGCTTATCTTTGGTGTTCATGCCAGATCTGCCCCCAACGAAGCCAGCTGCCGGGTGTCAGTCAAGTCTATTTGCAGGGGTGTCACTGAGACATAGCCTTTCGACGCGATGAAAAAATCCGTTCCCTCGCCGGCATCCCTGGCCTTGCCGGGCGGACCTATCCAGTAAATATCGCGTCCATGCGGGTCTTTCGCCCTGATAGCGCCTTCCGCCATATGGCGCCTGCCCAATCGGGCCGTACGCATTCCCTTGATCTGATCATACGGCAAATTGGGTATGTTGACGTTCAATAAAAACGGTTTGGCGAGAGATTCGAAACGGCGTTCCACCATTTCTCGTGCAACCCTGGCCGCTGCATCCAGGTGGAGCCAGCCTTTTTCAAGCTGGGAGAAGGCGATTGCCGGCACACCGAAAAGATAGCCTTCCGTAGCAGCGGCAACGGTCCCGGAATACAGGGTGTCGTCGCCCATGTTCTGCCCCTGGTTGATGCCGGATACCACCAGGTCCGGCTTGTCCTGCATAATCGCCGTCAGCGCAATATGCACACAGTCCGAGGGTGTACCATTGACGAAATAAAAGCCGTTGGAAGCGCGAAAGACCGACAACGGCCTGTCCAGCGTCAAGGCATTGGAAGTACCGGAACGGTTACTGTCCGGCGCAACAACGGTAATCTCGGCAATGGCGGCCAATGCATCAGCCAAAGCGGCAATGCCGGGAGCCAGATAACCATCGTCATTACTGATCAGGATTTTCATATAAGCATTTTACCCGATGCCTCATGACAATTTTATACAGCAATCAATTTTTTAAGGCATAATCATAAAAAAACAAACGACCGTACTATTTTTAAGTGAGGAGACCACCGTATGAAAGCGATAGTTTGCAAGGCCTGGGGATTGCCAGACACACTCGTAGTGGAAGACCTGCCTGACGTTGTGCCCGGCCCCGGCCAGGTAGCGATAGACGTCAAGGCGGCAGGCGTCAACTTCCCGGATGTATTGATTATACAAAACAAGTATCAATTCAAGCCGGAGCTGCCTTTTACACCAGGCAGCGAATTGTCCGGGGTCGTGCGCGCTGTCGGCGAAGGTGTCGTTAATGCCAAGGTCGGCGACAAAGTCATCGCCTTCATCGGCCACGGCGCATTCGCCCAACAAGTGGTGGTGCCGGCGCACGCCATCATGCCGATACCTCCCGGCATGGACTTCGATACTGCAGCGGCAATCACCCTCACCTATGGCACCTCGCATCATGCTGTAGTTGATCGCGCCCAGTTGAAAGCGGGAGAAACCATGCTGGTGCTGGGCGCCGCCGGCGGCGTAGGACTGGCCGCGATAGAAATAGGCAAAGCACTAGGGGCACGCGTGATCGCGGCAGCTTCGTCCGACGAAAAACTGGCGATCTGCAAAGAGCATGGCGCCGACGTCACGATCAATTACAGCACGGCCGATTTGCGCGAAGCGATCAAGGCGGCTACCGACGGCAAGGGGCCGGATGTCATTTACGATCCTGTCGGCGGCGTGTATGCCGAGCCGGCTTTCCGCTCCATAGGCTGGCGCGGCCGTTACCTGGTTGTCGGTTTCGCCAACGGCGAAATCCCCAAACTGCCGCTGAATCTGACACTGCTGAAAGGCGCCTCACTGGTCGGGGTATTCTGGGGCGAATTTGCGAAACGGGAACCCAAGGCCAACCTGGCCGCCATGCGCGAAATGATGGGCTGGCTCGCTGAAGGCAAGATACGTCCGCACATCTCAGGACGCTATGCATTGGCCGACACCGCCATCGCATTAAACGACATCGCCGCACGCAAAGTAACCGGCAAAGTGGTGATACAGCCAGAGAGATAAGCAATCGCAGCCCCGGCCGCTGCCGTCACCACAACGAGAATCGCCACGGGTAAAACCGATGGCGATTTTTTTATGGGACGTATCCCGCCGTTTCCCCCAGCCAGAACCGGTTGATATCTTTCAAGCCCCATGTGGCAGCATCTTCGCGGTCAGCGATTTGCTCGAAAAAAACTCTTACCTTGGGTAACAGCAAGGATTTTCCAGTTTGCCGCGCAATGCTCGCGAGAGTGATGCCGTTGATGTAATTTATTTCCACATGCCAGGCATGCCGCATCGGCTCAAAAACCAGCTCCAGGAATGCGGGGGCCGACGGTTACGCGTGCGACAGAAAAAACCGGCTAAATCCTTCAGGATTGATCGAGCAAATGCATGGGACCGAAAAACGCATGCATGCCCTGATTGCCGATGAAGGACAGATTGTAAGGGTGCTCAGCAGCGATGTGCGGGAACTGCCCACTCACCTCTACCTGCTTCACCTGTTCGGCGATTTTACCCCATAGAACCAGCTGCGGCAGCGAACCTGCCGCTTGGTGTTGCTCGTACAGGGTGTCGAGTATCCTCCGCAAAAAAGGTATCCAGGCTTTCGCGTCCTTGGCCGGTGCAACACTGGCGCGAAATACCAGGGATGCATTCAATAGCAGGAAACCCCGGCGGTGAAGATTGTCCTGCAATTCGGGCAAGGTTTGTATCATGCCGGAGTCCGGCTGCCTGGCCTGTGCGGAAATCTCGGCCATTGCCGTGCCTGCCGTATTCTCCACTGCCAGCTTGCCGTCTGCCACCAGCAACATTTTGATAAAATTACGCAGTGAGGTAGCCCGATTGACTTTTTTGGACAATCCGCCATCCGGCTCTTGCGACCATAACTCGCGCACTGCCCCATCCATGAAGCAGACGCCAGTCGCGCTCTCTTCGCGCGGATAAGGCCCCTCGCCTATCAACACATGCCGCACCCCTGCCACAGGCAAGGAAAACGCTGCAAACAGGCGGCCCCCGTTTGGCAAAAACTCCCCATCGATCAAACTTGGCAAGTACGCTGGGTCCATAGCCTGCATCGCCGCCAGGCCGGCATGCACAGCCGGCAACCAGGAAGGATGGACCAGGGTCAGCGCTTGCTGGACGATAGGTGGAAAATCAGGATTCTTCATAGCCGGCATTGATTATTGTAGAGGAGCGCCCGGCATGGCGGCCGGCAAGGATGCCGCTGGTATGACCGGCATGGCAGGAGGCGGACTATTTCTCCCCAAACCGGCGGGCTGCTGCGGAATCACAGGCTGCACAGGCACGGAAGTGGCTGGACCCGGAGCAATCAGCGACGGCACAGATTTGGCTTGGGGCAGGTCAACCCGCTTATTGACCCCGCCTTCAGACAATATGACGTAGCCATCGTGAACCTCAGTCACCTTCACCCCCGGCGCAAACTCCCTGTTGACGGCAACAGCCAGCGTGGCCTGGCCATTGACGCCTATGATTGCCACGCTTTCCTGCGGACGCGCGGCAACCACCACGCCTTTTAACTGGTAATTGCTGGCGGCTTGTGCAATTTGGGAGGCGCCGAACAGGCCTCCCCACTGGCCAGGGGCGGGTTCAAATATGGCGGCTCCCGGAGGAACGGCGAGCGGCCGAACCTGTGGTCTGAACATGCGCAAGCCCCAATAGCTGAGCGACACGCACAGCACGATAAACACAACAAAACTGGCATACAAAGGCAGGCGCTTCATTTCATTCCTTGCATATTTTTTATATTTTCAACCATCGCCGGCGGCTCACTTTGTGGATGGCGCGGGCATTATCGAACCAGCTGGTTAATTTCTATGATGGGCATCAATACCGCCAGCACGATCAACAGCACCACCACACCCATCGCCAGGATCAGGACCGGCTCCAGCAGTCCTGCCATTGTCAAGGCTCGCCTTTCCAGGTCCTGCTCCTGGGTATTGGAAGCACGCTCCAGCATGGCCGGCAATTCTCCAGTCACCTCACCGGCCCGTATCATATGGATCAGCATGGGCGGAAAGTGCTTATGCGATGACAAGGCCCGTGCCAGGCTGACGCCCTCGCGCACGCTCGCCGTCGCCTCTTCCACCTGCAGGCGCATCGCCACATTGGCCAGGGTCTCGCGGCTGGTTTGCAGCGCGCGCAGGATAGGCACGCCGGAACCGGTAGTGATGGCCAGCGTGCTGGCGAAGCGCGCGGTATTCAGGCTGCGCTCGAACTTGCCATACAGCGGCGCATTCAGTAGCCAGGTATGCCAGCGCAATTTGATCGCTTCATTTTTCAACGCGGAACGCCAGCAAAAATACGCTGCGACAACAACAACGGCAACCATCAGACCATAGCTGCGCACAAAGTCCGAAATGGCCAGCATCGCCACTGTCAGGAACGGCAGTTTTTGCTTGGTGTTGGCAAACACGGAAACGATTTGCGGCACTACATAGGTCAGCAGGAAAATCACGATCGCAAACGCGACCACGGTAACTATCGCCGGATAAGTGAAGGCTAATTTAACTTTTTGCACCAGCGCATTACGCCGCTCGATGTAATCGGCAAGGCGCAACAGCACGCGGGACAGATGGCCGATCTGCTCGCCGGAAGCGACCAGGCCGAGATAGATATCGGCAAAGTCATTCGGATGCTGCTTCAGGGCGTCCGACAATGAAGAACCTGCATTCACTTCGGAACGTATCGATGCGATCAGGTCGCGGATATACGGGCGCTCGGCCTGGTCCAACAAGGCCGACAACGCCTGTTCCAGCGGCAGGCCGGCCTCCAGCAAGCTGGCCAACTGCCGCGTGAACAGCGCCAGTTCCACGGTAGACAAATGCTCGGCGAACATGCTGCGCTTGCGTTTGCCAGCACTATCGAGCTGGGTAGTGATCAAATCGACCGCGATCGGCAGCAAACCCTGGGCGCGCAGGTCACTGCGCGCTGCGCGCGCACTGTCGGCGGTGAGGACACCTTTTTTGGTCTGGCCGCTATCGTCGACGGCTTCATATCGGAATGCTGGCACGGTTCTCTATTCTTTCGTCACGCGCAGCAGTTCTTCAGGCGTGGTGATGCCCGCTTGTAGCCAGCGCTCGCCATCTTCACGCATGGTGGCCATGCCGTCTCGCTGGGCCACCGCGCGAATCTCCGCCTCGGCCGCCTGATGATGAATCTGCGCGCGGATTTCATCGGTGGTCAGCAATAGTTCATAGACGCCGACCCGTCCCTGATAACCGGTTTGCCCGCAATGCTCGCAACCAACCGCATGCCAGGCTTGCCCATCAAAGCGCTTGCAATGCGAGCACAACTTCCTCACCAGCCTCTGCGCCACCACTCCCAGCAAAGAAGATGACAACAGGAAGGGCTCGATCCCCATATCCAGCAGACGCGTTACCGCCGCCGCCGCATCGTTGGTATGCAGGGTCGCCAGCACCAGATGGCCCGTCAGCGAGGCTTGCACGGCGATCTGCGCGGTTTCCAGATCGCGGATTTCACCTATCATGATGACGTCGGGATCTTGCCGCAAAATCGCGCGCAGCGCCTTGGCGAAGGTCATCTCTATGCGCGGATTGACCTGGGTTTGCCCGACTCCCGCCAATTCGTATTCGATCGGGTCTTCCACCGTCAGGATATTGGTCGTACCGGCATTCACGCGTGACAATGCGGCATATAGCGTGGTGGTTTTCCCGGAGCCGGTTGGTCCCGTTACCAATACGATACCGTGCGGCTGGGAAATCAGCTTGTCGAATTGCGGCAGCACCTGGTCGCTCATGCCCAGGCTGCTCAAGTCCATACGCCCGGCTTCCTTATCCAGCAGGCGCAGTACCGCGCGTTCGCCATGGCCGGTCGGCAAGGTGGAGACGCGCACGTCTACTGGCCTGCCGCCTATGCGCAAGGTAATCCTGCCATCCTGCGGCAGGCGCTTTTCTGCGATGTCCAGCTGCGCCATGATCTTGATGCGGGAAATCAGCGACGCATGCACCGCTTTCTTGGGACGGACGATGTCGCGCAAGGAGCCGTCCACCCGGAAACGTACGATGGAAATCTGCTCGAACGGCTCTATGTGGATATCCGACGCGCCCTCCCGCAGCGCCTGCGTCAGCAAGGCATTGATCATGCGGATGACCGGCGCATCGTCGGCGGACTCCAGCAAGTCTTCGATTGCGGGCATATCCAGCATCAATTTCGCCAGATCCATATCGGATTCGACCTCACCCACGACATCCGCCGCATCGCCGCCTGACCCCGCGTAGGCTCTGGCGATCACCTGCAATAACTCGGCATGCGGCATCACATTCAGCCTTACCTTGCCGAAGCGCCGGCCTACTTCGGCGATCGCGGTCGGCTTGGTTTCTGCGGAAACCGCCAATTCTACGAAGGCCTGGCTGTTGCTCGTATCGCGGCTTGCCAGGACAGAAAAATCGCGGGCAAACCCATACGACAATAAACGGTTATCGATCATGCTGTATTCATTGTGCTGGTTTGTCTAATTGTTTCTCTGGCATCTTGTCCGACGGTATCGTCAGCGGCGTAACCATCAATTTACCCTTCTCTACCTCCGGGAACAAAGGCGCCGAGCCGCCTTCTTTTGCAGGCGCGATCTGCGTCTTCATATAATCATAGCGGTCGATGGACACGCTGTTGCCCTGTTCCGCGCTGCGCAGCACGGTGGGCCGCAGGAAGACCATCAAGTTGGTCTTGGTGCGCGAACCGGTCTGGTATTTGAATAGATTGCCGATAATCGGAATATCTCCCAGCAGCGGCACTTTTTCATTGGTGTCGGTACCCTTGTCGTCGATCAGGCCGCCCAGCGCAATGATATCGCCGTCCTCGGCCAGTACATTGGTTTCTATCGAACGCTGGTTGGTAATGATGCCCGCCGGATTGGTTGCGCTATCCACATTCGAGACTTCCTGGAAAATACTCAGCTTGACGGTGCCGCCTTCCGAAATCTGCGGGCGCACCCGCAATTTGATACCGACATCCTTGCGCTCTATGGTCTGGAAGGGATTGACGCCGGCTGTGCCGGTAGCGGCTGAAGTAGTAAATTGCCCGGTAATGAAAGGCACGTTCTGGCCGACGATGATTTTTGCCTCCTCATTATCCAGCGTCAGCAAAGTAGGAATGGACAATACATTGGTGCCGCCCTGGCTTTCCAACGCATGCGCCAGCGCTCCCAGGCCCAGTTGGCCGCCGATTTGCCGGAATATCCCCACGGTCAAGCCATTGCTTAACGAGCTTGCCGCAGTCTTGCCGCCGGCGGCCAGTTGGATCAAATTGTTGCCCCCGGTAGAGAAAGCCGTCCCTCCTCCGACGCGGTAATTGCTGTTGGCGTCGCCTGTCAAGGCCAGCCATTGGACCCCGAATTCATTGGTCTTGTTGGCAGTAACTTCCACGATCAGGGTTTCTATATAAACCTGCGCGCGGCGCGCGTCCAACTGGTCTATCACATTGCGCAGATTGCGGTAAACCGCTTCGCTGGCGGTGATCACCAGCGTATTGGTTGCCGCATCCGCCTGAATGAAGCCGCCCGCGCCGCCCGAAGACAAGGCGCTGCCGGCGTTGCTCGAAGGCGAAGAGGGCAGCGAAGAGCTGGTTGAGCTGTTCAAGCCGCTGCTGGCAGGATTGCCTGTCCCACCGGCGCCGGACGACAGCGAGGACGAACTGGACAATGTCGAAGAACTGCTACTGGAAGGCAGCGAGCTGTCTTGCGTGACGATAGATCGCAAGGTCTGTGCCAGCTTGACCGCTTCTGCATTTTTCAAGTAAACCACATGCACATTGCCCGGCAGCGCGGTAGGCTGGTCCAGCTTGGCGATCAGGGTCTTGACCAGGCCCGCGCGCGCGACAGAAGGCGCCTTGATCAGGATGGAATTGGTGCGCGGATCAGCCAGTAAAACCGTGCGCCCGCCGTCGGGCCCGGCTCCGGCCCCGGTGGTCTCGGTCAGGCGTGTGACCATCGCCGCAATATCGCTGGCGATCGCATGCTTGATGGGAATCACGTCCATATCGCTAACGGAGGGCATATCCAGCGACGCGATGATCTTGCCCAGGCGCTTCAGGTTGTCCGCATAATCGGTAATCACCACGGAATTATTACCGGGGTTGGCATTGATGGTATTGTTCGGCGAGATCAGCGGACGCAATACGGTAACGATATTGTTCGCCGTTTCATAATCCAGGCGGAAAATTTGCGTCGCGATCTGGTCCCCCTTGACGGCAGGAGTCTGTATCGGCCCGGGCTGCAGCTTGGCATCGGCTTCCGGCACCACCTTGGCGTAGCCATCGCCGGTCACGACGGTGTAGCCCTGCAGGCGCAATGTGGAAGTCAGCAGCTTGAATGCCTGGTCCTTGGTCAGCGGCTTTTCCGACACCAGCGTAATCTGGCCTTTTACCCGCGGATCGATGATAAAAGTAGTGCCGGTGTAATGGCCGATCGCCTTGACCACAGACTCAATATCCGCGCTGACAAAGTTCAGGGCAACGGTATTTTGCGACGGGTCCTGGGCGTAGACCGGATGGATGCCGCTCGCCAGGCACGCTGCGCTCAGTACGGCTGCGGCCGGCAAACGCCGCCAGTTGATGGAATGTTGTATGAATGTGGTCAATCGATTTTTTTTCATTTGAACTCTAACGCTATCACGTCTTTATCGCCGTCTTTACGACGCTGCCCCAGCAAATTCAACAAATTTGCCAACCTGTCTTCCTGTCCTGCCTCAGCTTCCGCCTTGCCGGAAAAACGCAGACGCCCTTCCGCCAAACTACCCCTGCCGCTCAAGAGCATTGGGCCCTTGAGTGTTTTAAGCACCATATCAGCCGTTTGTCCGCGCCAGTCAAATCCCAGATCATAAGTCCCCAAAGGCTTGATTGGCGACAAGCGCGATGCCATGTCCTTCATTTCCAGTTGCATGGAGCCCAATACATCCAGCTTGCCCGCCTGCCGCACAAATTGCAGCGTATTCCAGGACAGGTTCAATTGTCCTGACAACCCTATCGTGTTCAGGGGGGCTCCCAACCCCTCCAGACGCTCCGGCGGCAGCAGCAAGCTCGCAGGGCTCACCTGCCATTGACTCCAATTACCCTGTAGCTTAACTGTTTGCGATAAGGCGACCGGATTTTCCATCTCTGCATCGACTTGCCCCAATAGTATCAAGGGGGAAATACGCCATGAAAAGCGGCCGGCAAACAATGGCGTCACCGGCCCCGACCCGGCTGCTGCACCCCCCACAAAAGCAGAACCGCGCCAGAAGCTTCCTTGCGCGTCCCCTAACGTAATTCTGCCCGCGGTTTGTTTTTCCACCAGCATGGACATCCACGCGGCAGGCAAAAACCAGGCGATTGTCAACGCCACGCTCAGGATTGCTGCCAATATCCAGACCAGGGGACGCCTCACTTCACCCACCCCGCCTGCGGCTTCAGCCGTGACGGTAGCGGCTCAGGATGCATTTCTTTGCTGCCTCAGCGTCAGGGTCGCACCGACCATGCCTGGCTCCGGCAATGCAGTGACGCGGGCCTCGTCCACCGTCAGGCGCGCAGATTTTTGCATTTCCAGCAGCCACTCCATCAAGCTGGAATAAGCAATGGAAGGAAGTTGAAGGCGCACTACATCATCCGAAACGGTCAGCGCCTGCGGCTTGACAGCCCAGCGCACCAGCGAAGCTTCCACTGTTTCACGCGTAATCGCAGGAATATTTTCTGCCATCGCCGTATTCAATTGCGCACTTTGTTTGCTCAATACCGCCATCTCTGCCGCTTGCTGACGCAGTTGCGGGATTTCTTCTTGCAGATCCGCGCGCCCTGACAAGGCAGGATCAATCAAGACGCTATAAATAATAGCTGCTGCCACCGCCAGAAAGGCAGCAATCAACAGGCGGCGTTCCCGCAGATCCCTTTGTTGCCAGTAGGCAAGCGCGCTATCCTTCGCAAACGAAAAAAAAGTTTCCTGCAGTTCAGAGACCGGCTTGTCTTTCTTCATCTCTCGCTCCTATTGGCAACATTGCCAGCGCCGCCAGCATTGGCAGTAACAGGTTTGATCTGCAAAACCCCATCGGCGGACGAGACCAGGGCCAACGATTGATCCGCCAGGGCCGCGCGTATCTGGTCTATCGGCAGCATACTCTGACTCTTGGTTTTCACAAACAAGCTATGTTCGCGATACTCCAGGGACACCACGCTGGCCGTCGCCGCATTGGCGAGCACACGGTCCCATACCTGGGCAAACTGCGAGGCCAGCACCAGGAAATCATCCGGCGTCGATTGGCCGGCCTGCTTTCTGGATAGGCTGATTTTCTGCTGCATCTGGTCCAATGGCCGCAGCACAGTTTCTTTGGGATAACTGGCTCGGAAAGACTGTGTCAATGAATCGTTCAAAGCCTTGGCTTCGCGCTTCATCGAAAGCCACTCCGTGTTCAGGCCCACAATATTCACAAGCAAAGCAAGGCCGCCGAGGACCAAAGGCCAGCGCCATGCGGACAGATCAAGCTGGCCCATATTCGGCAGCGACACCCCTGCCATCAAATCCAGCGACGATTTGCCGGGCGCCGCCATAGCAGCGACGCGTGCGTTCCAGCTAGCCGCCTTCACCGTGATACGCTGCGCCAACGCCGCATCCTGCTCGCACGCTTGCTGATAAACCGATTGCTGCTGGGCCGGTGCATACAGCGCCAATGCTCCTTCCGGCGCAAACAGCTTCAGGGCCTGCAACACCTCCGCTACCGCCTGCTCTTCGGTATCTGGCCTCAGCGTCAGGCCAAAGCCCTCGGATTCCCCAGAACGCAACGCAAACTCTATGGCTCCTTGCTCCGCATTGACGAATACCGAACTGGCGCCTGGCTGCCATTCAAAGCAGAGCTGGCTCGCATACGCTGCGACTTTTTTCGCGCCCAGGCCATAGATAGCGGCGCTCAATGCCTCTATCCATTTTTTGTCTGTCGCCGCGACAGTGCAAAAACCGTCATGCACGGGTGTGGAAACCAGTACTGCGCTAGCCGGGTCGCTGGCCAGCTGATCCTCAACCAGGTTGGGCAAGGCTGTTTTCAATTTGGCGGCCGACAGCGGCGGCGCCTTGATCTGTATTACCGTGACATCGCTGGCGGCCAGCAGCATCGCCACTTGGCGCACCTTGCCGATCTGGTCTTTCAATTGACTCAAAGGCTGTTCGCCATGTTGCTGAACCATGCCGTCATTCGATATCAGCGCAAACGGGCAGGCCAGCGAAGTCCAGTCCGTCTGCGCATACGCGACGGTTTTAGACGGCAACAATATATACAGTGTGCTTAGCATTTTATTTTCTGTGTTCAGCTTTCAAGGCCGCGTTTAAAGCGGTATCCCGGGTTGCCTTCCATCCCGCTGTATCCCTTCGCAGGCATCCTTTAACCAGCGTCAATTTTCCTTAATCCAAAGAATTCTCGTCGTCACGCCGGATCTCTCTATCAGAGCATTACTATCCAACAACGAACGGCTCAATTTTACTTTGCCGTTTACGATAAAAAAGTCGGTGGTAGTCGATATATCACTATCAGCCACGGTATTCAATTTATCGGGAAAGCGCTGTCTGAAATCCGCCAGATTCAGGTAGTGCGCCCGGTCGCGGCTGGCAATCATCGCCGCAGCATCCGTCAGCGATAAGCCTTCCACCCTGGCCGATAGCGCCTCGGCAGTCGTAGTATTTACATTGATCGGCGTAGCACGAGGCAAAACCGTCACATACTCCCTGAGTACTTGCACCATCGCCGGAGTGAAACCCGCGACAGATAGCAAATCGTCAAGCTGCGCAAAACGCAAGAATTGTACTGCAGGAACCGCCTCTGGCGACGAAGTAATTGTTTGGCCGGGCGTACTGGCAGGATTGGCGGGGCCTGCCGCGCCGCTGGCGGAACTGCCGCCGACCGCTGCGACCTTGGCTTGCGACATGGCAATACTGGAAGCGGCAGCCTGCGCCAGCGCCGTGTCTATCTTCAAATTGCCGAGCAATTTGGCAAACGCCTTCGCTTCGCGCGGATTGACCTCACCATTGGTGGCGAGATTGGTGAGATTGAAGCGCGATTGCGCATCGATAATATGGCCGGACAAGGTGGCATCGCTCGCTTCGCTGTCGCTGCGCCCGTTTTCCACATACTGGTCCAGTCGGGTCTCTTCCAGATTCACGGCCCAGGGCTCCCCCAGCCAGTCGACCGTGGAATGCGTGGCATCTTCGCGCAAGATCAGCCGAACCCAGTCCAGTGCTCCGCGCAGCACCCATTTCTTTTGCAGCTGCAGACGCTGGTTCTCTATCGAACGCACTTGCACCTGCTGCTGCCAGAACAGGCTGGCGACGATGGTGATGGCGAGCGTCGTCAACAGCAATGCCGTCACGACGGCAACGCCGCGCTGCCGCGCCAGCCTGCTTACGCCGGAATACCGGGACCGGCAGAATGGCCGGCTCATGCCGCTCATACGGCACCCACCAGGAATACTTTGAGCATCGGCCGCTCTTGCCCGCTTAATTTCAAAGAGACTTCCAATCCTTTTTTAGGAGCCGCCACCTTCGTATCGCCGTTTGAACTTGGCGCGGGGATATCGCTGCCGGCGATGCGCCACCCGTTTTCATCGATATTCCAGGTGCGCATATCCAGTGCGGCGACATTTGTCTGCAGCGCAACGACGGGCATATTGTCGCTGTCATTCAATGCGTTTTGCCAATAGGCATCCAGCATGTTCAGATCCCGGGTAGGCAGGGATTCGCGCCGGCTCAATACGCCGTCCTGCAGCCTGTAGGCAACGACCTGCAGGCGAGTCGGCTGGTTGTCGTCAAAAACAGTGCGGATCAGCGTCAGGTGCTGCTGCGATGCGCGCAGGGTTTCCCTCAGTGGCAACAGGTCCGGCCCGGCGACATGCTCGCTATCGTTTTCCAGCTGGGCAAAGCTGATCTGCGTCCCCCTGGTTTGCTCCATGGAACTGGTCAGCGCGACGCGCGCCCTGACGATGCTATCCAGGCCGCGCCATCCCAGCACCGCCACGATCGCCAGTATCGTGATCGCAACCAGCAACTCGATCAGCGTAAAACCCCGGCTGATTCTCAATGGGGCCGTGCCTGTCGATGCCCTAAATCGCATTTGGCACCACCTGGGTCAGCTTGACGATACGCCGCTCCGGATGCTGTGCATCCACTACCGACACTTCAACCCGGCGAAACAGGACGTTCGGCGTGGGCAGCACTTGTTCCTGGCAAAGCAAGTTTAATTCCCCTTGCGAACAGTCGAACGAGCGGTCGCCCAGGGCTGGCCATTCTTTTCCAAGACGTATCTGCGCCAGGCGATTTTCCGCCGACCAGGTGGCCATCATTGCGGCCCGCAAATCATTGCTGTTCTGCGTCAGGCTGCCCACAGCGCGCAAACTCGCTCCCAGCGCAGTACCGACGATCACCAGCGCGACCAGCACTTCCAGCAAAGTGAAGCCGCCTTGCCGGCCGGCCTGCGGCAGGCTTGCCTGCGTCATTTGGGGGAAATAGTGGAATTCCATGCTTACTCGACCACAAAATGGCCTACGCCATCCGCCCTTATCAATACCTTGTTCTCACCGACGGCCATGGTCAGTGCAAACGGCTTGTCCACCGGCTCGCGGCCAAAGGTAATGCTCAGGCCATCCTGATTTTGGTTCAGCGCGGGGTCTATGGACAACTGCACCGGGCTTAACGAAAACTCGCGCTCGCGCAGCATATCGACATCCCGTATCTGCTCCCAGCTCTGCTCGCCGCGCACCATGAAGCGATAGCTCGTGGCGCCGGCCTCAAACGCAATAGGACGGTTTCGCACGATCGCTTCTTCGCGCGCCATTTGCAGCAACAGCGCGATTCTCTGCGCATCGTTCTGCAAACGCTGCCGGTTATCCGGCATCGCATTGAACGAAACGACTCCCAGCATGATGCCGACGATCACCAGGACCACCAATAGCTCCAATAAAGTGAAGCCGCGCTGCCTGCCCATAGTCACCACTACAGAGAATCCGCCAGCTCGCGCCGAGTGCTTAGAGATCCCACGAACCTATGTCCGCGTCACTACCGGTGCCGCCTGGCTGGCCGTCCGCGCCATAGGAAAATACTTCCACCTCGCTCCGGATTCCAGGGGACAGATATTGGTAAGGATTACCCCATGGATCTTTCGGCAATTTTTCAATGTAGCCGCCGGATTTCCAGCCATTGGCTGCCGGGCCGCTGGTCGGTTTGGTGACCAGCGCTTGCAGACCCTGCTCGGTGGTCGGATAGCGGCTGTTATCCAGCTTGTACAGTTTCAAGGCATTCATCAAGGTGGCAATGTCCGATTTTGCCGCCGCAATGCGGGCATCGTCGGTGCGCCCCATCAACTTAGGCACGACCAAGGCGGCCATGATGCCGATGATGACGACAACGACCATGATTTCCACCAGCGTAAAACCACGGCTGAGGCGGCTCGACAAGGCGCGGCCGGGGTTATGGTTGAATCTGTGGCCTGAAAGTTGATAGTTCATAAATTAGTCAAATAATGCTAAGAAACAAAAATTGTAGGACTGCCGATCGAAAATGCTAACACGAATTATGCCAAGCATTGTCAAACCGGCACAAATTCCCGATAGGTTTTACCTGGTTTTACATCCAGCGCACCGCAAAAACGGCAATTGGCGGCTCAAGGCGCACAGCATATTACACCATGCATATTTCAGTGCAATTACTACAAACTCAAAGCCAACTGCGCCTTAGCCGCATAACGCGGCACGTACAAATCACGCCAGGCGCAAAGGCAGGCTGCGCAGACGCTTTGCCGTGAGCGCAAAGACGGCATTTGCCACTGCCGGCGCAATAGGCGGCGTTCCCGGCTCGCCGATCCCTTCGGGCGGCTCTGCGCTCTTGATGATCACGGTCTCCACCAGCGGCGCCTGCGACATCCTCAGCACCGGGTAATTATGGAAATTTTGCTGCTCCACCTTGCCGTCCTTCAGCGTAATCTCGCCGTATAAGGCGGCGCTCAAGCCAAAAATCACGGCAGACTCCATTTGCTGGGCAATGATGTTGGGGTTCACCGCGATACCGCAATCGACTGCGCAGACCACCTTGTGCACCTTGATTTCATTATCCTGGATCGATACTTCCGCCACTTCAGCGACGATGGTGCCGAAGGACTGGTGCAAGGCGACGCCGTGCGCCCTGCCCGCTTCCGGCTGGCCGGCTTTTTCGACGGCGGCATTCAATACGGCCAGGTGGCGCGGATGATTCTTTAACAACTCACGCCTGAAGGCGACAGGATGCTTTCCCGCCGCCGCCGCCAGTTCATCAATAAAGCTTTCCTTGAAAAACGCGTTGTGGGAATGCCCGACCGAGCGCCAGAATCCGAGCGGCACCGGCGTCGGCACGATGATATGCGCAATCCGCTGATTCGCGAATTCATATTGCATATCAAACTCGCCTTCAGCCGTGGTCTTGTCCGGGCCGGCGCCGGGCAGGCCGAAGCTGCGTTTCAGCACCTGGTGGGTGACCGAGCCGGAGGCCGACTTGTTTTCATAAGTCAGCACATGGCCGTTCGCATCCAGGCTTGCGGAAAATCGCGCCAGCGCCGCCGGACGATAGACGTCGTGCGTGGTATCTTCTTCGCGGCTCCAGATCAGTTGCACCGGCGCGCCCCTGGCCTGCATAGCCACCAGCACCGCCTGCACGACCATATCCACTTCCAGGCGACGCCCAAAACCTCCGCCGAGATAGCTCATGTGCAAATTCACATCCTCGGCTTTCAGCTTCGCCGTCCTGGCCGCCATATCCACCGCGATACTAGGCGCCTGTGTGGACACCCACAGGTTCAACTTGCCGTCCGAGGTCACTTGCGCCGTACAGTTGATGGGCTCCATTGCCGCATGCGCCAGAAACGGCGCGCGGTATTCCGCTGTGACGGTTTTCACCTTGCCTGCGTCGTTTTTGATGTCGCCGGTTTCGTAATAGGCAAACCCCGGTTCGGTATCCAGCTTGCTGCTCAACTCCCTAAATACATCGGCGGTGGATAGTGTGGCGTGCTGCCCGGCATCCCACTCCACCGGCAGGGCATCGATTGCCTGTTTCGCCGTCCAATAGGATTTGGCAATGACCGCAACGCCGGCACCGGTGGTCTCATTCGAAAAATCGACCACCTGCAGCACCCCCGTCAGGGACGTGACCGCATCCCGGTTGATGCTCTTGATTTTTCCGCCCAGGACCGGGCTCATTTTTACGGCCGCAAACAACAGGCCGGCCGGCCGGGCGTCAATGCCGAAAGCCGCTGTTCCGTTGGCCTTGCCGGCGGCGTCAGTACGCGGCTGCGGCGTGCCGATCAATGTGAAATCGCTGACGTTTTTCAGGCGGATATCCTTGGGCGCAGCCTGCGCCGCCTTGGCCGCCAGATCTCCGTAGCCGGCTTGCTTGCCGCTCGCATGGCTGACGGTGCCATTGGAGGTTTTACATTCACCTGCAGGCACGCCCCAGTCCTGCGCTGCCGCGGCAACCAGCATCGCTCGCGCAGCAGCCCCTGCCTCACGCATCGGCCCCCAGGCGTCCTTCACGCTGGACGAACCGCCTGTCACCTGCAAACCCAGCTCCCTGGCGGTTTTGGACGTGAGCCACTGTGCTGTGCGCTTGACCGCGCCGGTATTATCCGGATGAAACGGCAGGCCGTCAGCCAGCATCGAAACATTGCCGTAAATCTTATCGATAGGCGCATAAACCGGCTTGATCATGTGCAAAGGCACGTCAAGCTCTTCCGCCACCAGCATTTGCAATGCCGTATGGACGCCCTGCCCCATTTCGCTTCTGTGCATGGCGACAGCGACCGTTCCATCCTTGCTTATCTTGATCCAGCCGTTCAGCGCCACCTCGCCATCGGCAACGGGCAAAGGATGCGCGCCATTGAGCCTCTGGCGTGGCGGCATTACCCCCCACCCGACAATCAATGCTCCGGCAACGCCCAAACCGCCCAGGATGAAACGACGACGCGACTTCTTTTTCGGTCCTGACATTGCTCGCCTCCATTTATTTATTATTCACCGAGACTGGCGGTCTCGATGTGCGTACTGCCCTATGCGGGCCCTACCCTACCTGTTGCGGCGCGGATAGCCTTCCGCCAGAATGCGTTGCCAGACAATTTCCTTTTGCTCTTCCGGCATAAACACCCAGTTTGCAACTTCAGCTACTGTCCGCCCGCAACCACGGCATACGTCATCGAAAGTGGTGGAACACACAGCGACGCAGGGAGTGTCCGGACGTTCTTTTTTTTCATTCATGTCTTGCTATCTATATATCAATCATCGAATCTAATACTCAATAAACCACCCATTAGTATTTTGTAGCAATACTAACGTCATTCCAGCCTGCATAGTATGGGAGCATTGCTCTAATGTACGAATTTGCTTGAAGGACACGATCGAATCCCCTACGATGCGCAATTAATCGCACAACAAGAACAATTTCCAATGAGCCAAGATTTTTTCCAATCCTTTATCCTGTTGATCCTGGTCACAGACCCATTCGGCAATGTGCCTATCTTTGTCAGCGCATTGTCGCATGTATCGCCGGAGCGTCGCTGGAGGGTCGTGGTGCGTGAATGCTCGATCGCGTTCATCCTGCTGCTGGCTTTCATGTTCTTTGGCAAACATTTCCTGACCGCCTTGCAACTCTCCGACGTCTCCCTGCGCATAGGCGGCGGCGTCATCCTGTTCCTGATTGCTTTACGCATGGTTTTCCCGCAGGAAGGCGGGATTTTCGGCGACGTGGAAGGCGATCATGAGCCGTTTATCGTGCCTTTGGCGATTCCCGCGCTGGCCGGCCCGTCCGCCCTGGCGACGGTATTGCTGTTTTCATCCAGCAGCACGCTGGATGTCGCCGTCCATGTCGCGGCACTGACCGCGGTCGCGGTCGTCTGGCTGGTCGTGCTGCTCAGCGCAGAGCGCATGCAGCGGGTGCTGGGCAAGCGCGCGATGACGGCATTCGAGCGGCTGATGGGCCTGATCCTGACTGCCATGTCGGTGGAAATGCTGCTGG
>DATHMC010000020.1:0-8102 GCA_035487495.1 Undibacterium sp. | reverse complement strand
CTTCGCCGATGAAGCTATCGTCGTCACCAATCCTGAAGTATCGTCGGTGCGAGACTCCGACCGTATCCTGGGCATCATCCAGGCCAAGTCCAAGCGCGCCCAAAACGGCGGCGAACCGGTAAAAGAGCATTTGCTGATCACCCGCTATTCGCCTAAGCGGGTGGATGGCGGCGAGATGCTGTCGTACACCGACGTCCAGGAAATCCTGCGCATCCCTCTGATCGGTGTGATCCCCGAATCTGAAACGGTCCTGCACGCATCCAACCAGGGCAACCCGGCGATACACATGAAGGGCAGCGATGTCTCCGACGCCTATGAAGACGTGGTCTCCCGCTTCCTCGGCCAGGAAGTGCCGCTGCGCTTTATCGCCTATGAAAAACCAGGCCTGCTTCAGCGCATCTTTGGAGGAAAGTAATATGGCCTTGCTCTCTTTTTTATTCAACACCAAGCCGAAAAGCGCGAACACCGCCAAAGAGCGCTTGCAGATCATCATCGCCCGCGAGCGCAGCGGCCGCGACGGCTATGATTTTCTGCCGGCATTGCACGCAGAACTGATCGCGGTCATTTCGAAATATACCAAGGTCAACGCGGACGACATCAAGGTGTCGCTCGACCGGCAGGGCAATCTGGAAGTGCTGGATGTCAATGTAGTCTTGCCGGAAGCGGAACTGCGCAGCTAGCCAAGGCTGCGCCGGCGAACGATAAATCAGCAATAGATGACAGCATCGCGCTGGCGTATACTTTTTTCGATTCAAGCTGGGGCCACATAGGATGGCACCAGCTTCTCTCCTGCCAAGATTTCAGAAACTGCTCTTTCACGAGAGCGATAGATTTTAACTATCATCTTTGCTTAATCTCTGAGAACTTTCCCTAACTTCGCGCAAAACAATGCCACAAGGCAACATTGAGTGGTTTTTTTGAACTTTATTGTTTCGCTATAGAAAACTTCACCTATCATTAGGTACAATGGCGCTTTTATCAATATGTAAAATGGCACAGTTTGCATTTGTGCGTTGTCTTATTGCATAACCTTATTCAGTGGGCTCCTATGAGAATTGCCGTACTTGACGATGACAATAATTTGCTCGAGTTAGTCTGCACCATACTCAGTGCCGCCGGCCACTCTTGCCACCCTTTCCTGAGCGGGAAAGAAATGTTGCACCACTTGCGGCGCGACAGTTACGACATGCTGATCCTGGACTGGCAGGTGCCTGACCTGAGCGGCACCGAGATTTTGCAGTGGGTCAGGGAAAAACTGTCGCCCACCTTGCCAGTGCTGTTCATGACCAGCCGTTCCGGCGAAGACGATATCGTTGCGGGCCTGGCGGCCGGCGCCGACGATTACATGATCAAGCCTATCCGCCGCAGCGAACTGGTGGCCCGCGTGCAGGCATTGCTGCGCCGCGCCTACCCGGCGCAAGCGATGTCGGAGCACCTGCAGTTCGGCATCTATAAATTTGAAACCCGCGCGGGCCGCGTCAGCGTCAATGACGTGCCGGTAGAAATGACGCAAAAAGAATTCGACCTGGCCCTGCTGCTGTTCCGCAATCTCGGCCGTCCGCTGTCGCGCGCTTACATCCTGGAAGCGGTATGGTCGCGCGATATCGATATCCCTTCGCGCACCATGGACACCCATATCTCGCGGGTGCGCAGCAAGCTGGAACTGCGTCCGGAAAACGGCTATCGCCTGGCCCCGGTGTACAGCTACGGCTACCGCCTGGAACAGGTCGCGGCAGAATAAGTCCTGTCCGGGCAGCCGCCCGGACAGCGTCGCGCCGTTGCCCCCCACTATCGTCACCACCGCAATTCATTACCGGTACGCTGCCAGCAAGGCCCAGGAGATCGCATGCATCCCGTTTTTCGCTTCACTTTTCTTCTGGCGCTAGTCTTCGCAGGTCCCGGCATCCACCCGACATTCGCCGCCTCTTCGGCAACACCGGCGGGCGCGCCCGGCACCATCGTCAGCACTCCGCCTGACATGACGTATTACGCCGTGAAGGGCGACACCCTATCCGCCATCGCCCAGCGCTTCACCGGCCAGCCGAGCAACTGGCCCCTCATCGGCAAGCGCAATAGAATTACCAATGACCGCGCCATCCCTGTCGGCTCCGCGATCCTGATCCCGCTGGAGCTGCTGCCGGAAGAAATGAGCAGCGCCAAAGTTGTCGCATTGACGGGCCAGGCGACGGCAAGAAATGCCGGCGGCACGGAATCCAGCCTGGAAATCGGCTCCACGCTAACCGAGGGCAGCCAGATCGCCACCGGCAAGAACGGCTTCCTGTCGCTGGCGCTGCCGGACAATTCACGCATCTCCATCCCCTCCAACAGCCAGGTCAGGCTGAGCAAGCTGAGGATGGCAAAATACACCGGCAGCCCGCGCACCGAGGTCACGCTGATGCAGGGCCGCGTCGAATCCACGGTCACGCCGCTGGAGTCCCGCAAGGGCCGTTTTGAAGTGCGTTCGCCGTTGGCGATCGCCGGCGTGCGCGGCACGCATTTCCGCGTCGGCATCAACGAGGACGGCATTGCCAATGAAGTCCTGGCCGGCAAGGTGGCGGTTGGCAAACACGAGAAACCGGGCGCGGTCTTGCTGCCCGCAGGCCAGGGAAACATTGTCAGCAGCAGTGCGGTAGGCAAACCGGTCGCGCTGTTGCCGCCGCCCGCGCTGAGCGGCAATTTTCAGTTGCAGGAAAAGCCGACGATACAGATCGCGGTGCAAAAAATGCAGGGCGCCACGGCCTACCGCGCGCAAATCGCCAGCGATGCAGAAGCGCAAAACCTGCTGATGGAAGGACGCATCGGCAACCCCGATGCCGATGCACGCTTCAAGTTTGACGGCTTGCCGGATGGCCAGTATTTTGTGCGCGCGACGGCAATCGATGCGTTCGGCCTGGAGGGTATCCCGCTGATTCTGCCGTTTACGCTGAAAGCGCGCCCTGAACCGCCGTTCAGCGTGCAGCCCAAGGCCAAGCTGCGCGCCGAAAAAGTGGAATTTGCCTGGACCGAAGCAGCTGACGCCAAGAGCTACCGCTTGCAGGTGGCCACAGACGCCGCGTTCAAGGACCTGGTGCTGGACCGGGCCGATATCAGCGACATACGGCTGACGGCGGAAACCCTGAAGCCGGGCACCTATTTCTGGCGGGCCGCGACGATCGCACAAAAAAACGGCAAGCCTGACCAAGGGCCGTTCAGCGACGAACAAAGCTTTACGCTGATGCCGCCGCAACAGGCGATGGCGGCATTCACGGATAGCGGCGACCGGGAATTGTCGTTTAACTGGCCGTCGGAGCCGGGACAGAAGTTCCTGCTGCAGATAGGACGCGATGCGGGATTCTCATCGCTGTACCTGTCGCAAGAGCTGGACCAGTCTGAGCTGCGCGTTCCGCGTCCGGATGCCGGCCAATATTTCATCCGTGTGCGCGCCACCGATCCGGACGGCTATACCGGCGCCTTCTCCGCCACGCAAAAAGTCAGCGTCTACAACCGCTGGACCAGCGGTAACGGCGAAGCGCTGATGTCGGCCGGCGGCGCGGTAAGAGCCGGGTATTAAGAGCTGGAAATTAAGCGCCGGCGACTAACCGGATCATTCACCGCAATGCAGTCCAAACACCCGGAAGAAAACAAGACGACATGAAGCAGAACGCGGATGCACAGGCCAATACCTCTTCCAGCGCACAGCATATCGCGCTGAGGGAGTGGCTGATCATCAGCGCCCTGCTGCTGGTTCTGGCGGCCGGTCTGAGCTGGTTCAATGTCATGGGCAGGCTGGATCTGAGCCTGTACGACAGGTTCATGCAAACCAATTCGCAGCCCGCCCGCGACGACGTGATCATCGTCGCCATCGACGATTACAGCCTTGCCGAGCTGGGCAAATGGCCCTGGCCGCGCGCGCGCCATGCCGAGCTGGTCAAAAGACTCGCCGCCATGCAGCCGCGGGCAATAGGGATAGATATCAAGTTTTCCGAACCGGAGAGTCCGCCGGCCGGCAGCGCTCAAAACGGCGACGCCGCGCTCGCCAATGCCATTACCGCCAGCAACAGGGTAGTGCTGCCGCTGAACGCCGAAGAGGCAGGTGCGGGCCTGGCGGCAACGCTGCCGATACCGGCACTGGCCAACGCCGCGCGGCAACTGGGGCACATCCATATTGAACAGGATAGGGACGGGGTGGTGCGCAGCGTGTTCCTGCGCGAGGGCTTCAACGGAGAATGGTGGCCGCATTTTGCGCTGGCGATGAAAGAACTGGGCCGGTCAGCCGGGGCGCAGACGGACGTGCCGGGGGCCAGGCTGCCGGCCGGCCTGCGCCGCGAGCAATACGCCGCAGCAGCGCTCAAGCACAGCGCCTGGCAACGCGACTACCAGATGCACATCCCCTTTTACGGCAGCGGCGGCCATTTTAAATCCGTCCCCTATGCCGCGGTCTTGCGCGGCGAAGTGCCGGCCGAATTTTTCAGGGACAGATATGTGCTGGTAGGGCCAACCGCCATCGGCATGGCGGACTCCTTCCCCACGCCGGTATCCGGCAACGACGGCGTCATTTCCGGCGTCGAGATCAATGCCAATATCCTGTCCAGCCTGCTGGACGGCCGCTCGATCACGGTCGCCTCCCCGTGGCAGCTGGTGTTGTTCAGCACGCTACCGCTTGCGCTGTCCCTGCTCTGCTTTTTCCTGTTATCGCCACGGGCATCGCTGCTGGTGACGGCGTCGGTATGCGTGGCGCTGCTGGCGACTAGCTACTTCGCGCTGACCGCCGGTTACTGGCTGCCGCCTGCCGCCGCGCTGCTGACGCTGGCGCTGGCCTATCCGCTCTGGAGCTGGCGCCGGCTGGAGGCGGCGATGCGCTACCTCGCCGAAGAATTGGTCCTGCTGAATAAAGAGCCGCATCTGCTGCCCGAGTTGGCAGCATCGGACAAACGCGATGCGGCGCCGTTGCAGGATGCGCTGGAACAGCGCATCCACGCGATGCAGGTCGCGGCGCGCCGGGTCAGGGACCTGCGGCAATTCGTCACCGACAGCCTGAGCAGCCTGCCGGACGCCACGCTGGTGACCACCACCGACGGCAACGTGCTGCTGGCCAACCAGCCGGCCAACATCTACTTTGCCAGCATAGGTTTGCCCAAGGTGCAGGATGCATTGATGCCCTACCTGTTCGCCGGCATGACCAACCCCAAGGCGCTGGACCAGACGCCGAATGCCGAATTCAGCTGGTGGAATCTGCTGGACCTGCAGCATACCGCAACGATCAGCCAGGGCATCGAGGTCAACGACCCGCAGGGGCGCAGCCTGATCATCAAGAGCGCGCCCAGTTATTCTGGCCGCAAGGAATTGATAGGCTGGATCGTCAGCGTGATCGATATCACCGCCATCCGCAGTGCCGAGCGCAGCCGCGATGAATCGCTGCATTTCATTTCGCACGATATGCGCTCGCCGCAGGCCTCCATCCTGGCCCTGCTGGAGCTGCAACGGGACGAGGCGACCGCATTGCCGCCGGCCGAATTCATGTCCCGCATAGAAAAAGCGGCCAGCACCACGCTCAGCCTGGCGGACGACTTTGTGCAGCTGGTGCGCGCCGAGTCGCGGCATTACCGGCTGGAAGAAACTGACTTGCAGGACATCCTGCTGGACGCTACCGAGGAAATGTGGGCCTTATCAAGAAGCAAGAATATTCGCATCCTCAGCCATGCTCCCGGCGACCGTTATCCGGTCCATATAGATCGCAGCCTGATGACCAGGGTGTTGACTAATTTGTTGTCCAACGCCATCAAATACAGCCCGGCCGGCACCAGCATCACCTGCAGCTTGCAATTTGAACAAGGAATGGACGAGTCGACAGTGATTTGCAGCATCAGCGACCAGGGCTACGGCATTACCAGGGCGGACCAGGCCAGGCTGTTCCAGCGTTTCCAGCGCTTCAAGCACGGCGACCAGGTCAAGGCCGACGGCATAGGGTTGGGCATGGTGTTTGTCAAAACGGTCGTAGACAGGCATCACGGCCAGATCAGCTTCCACAGCGTACTTAATGAAGGCACAACATTTCACATTAAATTGCCCGCATTTGATCTATAACAAACTATTTCTGCCGCCCAGGACAGCAAGCCGCGATGCAAGTCCGCGGCAAAGCCGCGAGCGCGCTATAATAGCGGCATAATCCCCCGAAATTATTCCATGCAACTGCTAGCCGTCGGCCTCAACCATACGACAGCGCCCGTTTCTCTGCGCGAAAAAGTCGCTTTTGCTCCTGACCAGATAACTCAGGCAGTGATTGCTGCGCGCTCATGGTTTGGGCGGGATGGATCGGATTACGGCAACGAAGCGGCGATCTTGTCGACCTGCAACCGCACCGAACTGTATGCGGCCAACCGGGTAGATAATCCTATCGACGCCACCGCCCATTTCCTCGCGGATTTCCATAAGCTGCCACACGCTGAATTGCGTCCCCATTTATATACCTTGCCGCAGGACAATGCAGTGCGCCACGCCTTCCGCGTCGCTTCCGGCCTGGATTCCATGGTGCTGGGCGAACCGCAGATACTGGGGCAAATGAAGGACGCGGTACGTCAGGCGGACGCCGCCGGCGGCCTCGGGACCTATCTGCATCAGTTGTTCCAGCGTACCTTCGCGGTAGCGAAGGAAGTGCGCACTACCACCGAAATCGGCGCGCACAGCGTGTCGATGGCAGCAGCGGCAGTCCGGCTGTCGCAACGCATCTTCGACAAGATTTCCGACCAGCATGTACTGTTTATCGGCGCAGGCGAAATGATAGAGTTGTGCGCGACCCACTTCGCCGCGCAAAACCCCAAGAGCCTGACGATAGCCAACCGCACACTGGAACGCGGCGAAGCGCTGGCGCACCGCTTTAACGGCAACGCGATACGCCTGGCAGAACTGCCGCAACAGCTGGCGCAATTCGATATCATCATCTCCTGCACGGCGTCGTCGCTGCCTATCATCGGCCTGGGCCTGGTCGAGCGCGTCGTCAAGGCCCGCCGCCATCGCCCGATGTTCATGGTGGACCTGGCCGTTCCGCGCGATATAGAGCCCGAAATCGGCGCACTGGACGACGTGTTCCTGTACACCGTGGACGATCTCGGTAATGTCGTGCAATCCGGCCTGGAAAACCGCCAGGCGGCAGTCGCGCAGGCAGAAGCCATCATCGAAACCCGCGTGCAATCCTTCATGCACTGGGTGGACGGGCGCGCAGTGGTGCCCGTCATCCAGGATTTGCATGAAAGCGGCGAAATAGTTCGCATGCTGGAGCTGGAGCGCGCACGCAAGATGCTGGCCAGGGGCGAAGATATAGACGCCGTACTGGAAGCCCTGTCCAAGGGCATTACCGCCAAATTCCTGCACGGCCCGCAACAGGCCCTGCACCAGGCCAAGGGTGACGAACGCGCCCGTCTGGCCACCTTGCTGCCGCAATTGTTCCGCACCAAGCGTTAGCGGCTCCAGCCTTTTTGCGCAACGGCCCGACGGCCTGTCCGCACCTATCCCAACGACCTCAGGCGCAGCTGCTGCGCTCTGTCTCCACAAATACAAGTTCTAAAGGCAATACCATGAAACCATCGATGCTTTCCAAGCTCGACCAACTGGCTGAGCGCCTGGTCGAAGTCAACCAGTTGCTGAACCAGGAAGGCAGCACCAATGATATGGACAGCTACCGCAAGCTGAACCGCGAACACGCGGAGCTGGAGCCGCTGGTGGAGCTATACAAGAATTACCAGCAGGCGCAGACCGATATCGATGCAGCGCAGGAAATGCTGGCCGATCCCGACATGAAGGAATTCGCGCAGGAAGAAATCGCCGCCGCCAAGACCACGATGGAAACGCTGGAAAGCGACCTGCAAAAGATGCTGCTGCCCAAGGACCCCAACGACGAACGCAACATCCTGCTGGAGGTGCGCGCCGGCACCGGTGGCGACGAGGCAGCCTTGTTCGCCGGCGACCTGCTGCGCATGTACACCCGCTTTGCCGAGCGCAACCGCTGGCAGATAGAGATGATGTCCGAGTCGGCGTCGGAACTGGGCGGCTACAAGGAAGTGATCGTGCGCATCGCCGGCCTGGGGGCGTATTCCAAACTGAAATTCGAATCCGGCGGCCATCGCGTG
>DATHMC010000019.1:0-6941 GCA_035487495.1 Undibacterium sp. | reverse complement strand
CGCATCCTGTTTTATACCGGAGTGAATCACAAAATCGGTGAAGTGCATAATGGTGCGGCGACCATGGACTGGATGGAGCAGGAGCAGGAACGTGGCATCACGATCACGTCCGCTGCGACCACCGCCTTCTGGAAAGGCATGGCCGGGAATTATCCCGAACATCGCATCAATATCATCGATACCCCGGGCCACGTCGATTTCACGATCGAGGTAGAGCGCTCCATGCGCGTGCTGGATGGCGCCGTGATGGTGTACGACGCCGTCGGCGGCGTGCAGCCGCAATCGGAAACGGTTTGGCGGCAAGCCAATAAGTACGCGGTGCCGCGCATGGCCTTTGTCAACAAGATGGACAGGGTGGGAGCCGATTTTTTCCGCGTGCACCGGCAGATCGCCGAGCGCCTGAAGGGCAAGGCCGTGCCGGTACAGATACCGGTCGGCGCTGAGGAGCATTTCGAGGGCGTGGTCGATCTGGTCAAGATGAAGGCCATCATCTGGGATGAGGCCAGCCAGGGCGTGATTTTTGAATACCGCGAGATACCTGAAAATCTGCTGGCCACCGCGCAGGAATGGCGCGACAAGATGGTCGAGCAGGCCGCCGAAGCCAATGAAGAATTGCTGGAAAAATATCTGGCAGGCACGCCCCTGACCGAAGCCGAGATCAAGCAGGGCCTGCGGCAGCGCACCGTCGCCAATGAGATCGTGCCTATGCTGTGCGGCAGCGCGTTCAAGAACAAGGGCGTGCAGGCGATGCTGGATGCGGTGATCGATTACCTGCCTTCGCCGATGGACGTGCCCGCGATCAAGGGCCATGACGAGGACGACAATGAGATAGAGCGCCATCCCGCCGATGACGAACCGTTCTCGGCGCTGGCCTTCAAGATCATGACCGATCCGTTTGTCGGCCAGCTGGTGTTCTTCCGTACCTACTCAGGCAAAGTGCACTCCGGCGACACGGTGTTCAACCCGGTCAAGACCAAGAAAGAGCGGCTGGGCCGCATCCTGCAAATGCACGCCAATGAGCGCAAGGAAATCAGCGAAGTATATGCGGGCGACATCGCCGCTGCCGTGGGCCTGAAGGACGTGACTACCGGCGATACGCTGACCGATCCGGACCACATCATTATCCTGGAGCGCATGGTCTTCCCCGAGCCGGTGATTTCGCAGGCGGTGGAACCGAAGACCAAGGCCGACCAGGAAAAAATGGGCATAGCGCTGAACCGCCTGGCGCAGGAAGACCCGTCTTTCCGCGTGCATACCGATGAAGAGTCGGGCCAGACCATTATTTCCGGCATGGGCGAGCTGCACCTGGAGATCCTGGTAGACCGGATGAAGCGCGAATTCAGCGTGGACGCCACGGTGGGCAAACCGCAAGTCGCCTACCGGGAAACCATACGTTCGGTGTGCGACGAGGTAGAAGGCAAATTCGTCAAGCAATCGGGCGGGCGCGGCCAATACGGCCACGCGGTGCTGAGGCTGGAACCGCAGCCGCCGGGCAAGGGGTTTGAATTCGTCGATGCGATCAAGGGCGGCGTGATCCCGCGCGAATTCATCCCCGCGGTGGAAAAGGGTATCGTCGAGACGCTGAAATCCGGCGTGCTGGCAGGCTATCCGGTGGTGGACGTCAAGGCGACCCTGATCTTCGGTTCTTACCATGACGTGGACTCCAACGAAAATGCTTTCCGCATGGCCGGTTCCATCGCTTTCAAGGACGGCATGCGGCGCGCCAATCCGATTTTGCTGGAACCGATGATGCACGTCGAGGTGGAAACGCCGGAAGACTTCATGGGCAACGTGATGGGCGATCTTTCTTCCCGCCGCGGCATGGTGCAGGGCATGGAAGACATCGCCGGCGGCGGCGGCAAACTGGTCAGGGCAGAGGTGCCGCTGGCGGAAATGTTCGGTTATTCGACGACATTGCGCTCGCTGACGCAAGGCCGCGCCACTTACACGATGGAGTTCAAGCACTATGCAGAGGCGCCGCGTAACGTGGCAGAGCAGGTCATGACACGCAAGACGGGCAATGCGCGCTGAATGAAAAGCGTTCCAGCGGCGATGATGACAGCGTAACAAGATGTAAAACCGGTCATCGGATATGCCCTTTAAGTCGTTAAATACGCACATGCATTAAATTAAGAGAGTGTATCCGATGAAAAAAATACTATTAGCCGCAGCCCTGGTCGCCGCCAGCGGCTCTATTTTCGCCGCCGACGTTGGCGTCTCCATCAACTTCGCCCAGCCTGGCATGTATGGCCGGGTCGATATCGGCTCCGTGCCGGGGCCGCAGGTGGTGTACACCAGGCCGACCGTCATCTATGCGCCGCCGGTAGGCGTGGTCAGGGAACCGCTGTATTTGTACGTGCCGCCCGGCCATCAAAAAAATTGGAGCAAGCATTGCGCAAGTTATAACGCTTGCGGCCAGCCCGTGTATTTTGTGCAAGAGAGCTGGTATCGTGATGTGTATGTTCCCAGGTATCGGGAGCACGACCATGGAAGGGATCGCCGTGACGACGACCGCCGCGGACACGATGACCGCGACGACCACGGGGACCATGACAGGGGCCACGGCAGGGGCAATGACGAGCGTCGTGGCCGAGGCCATGGGGACGACTGATAGTTCTTGAATGAACAAATGCCGACGGCATCGATACAGACTGTATCGATGCCGTTTTCCTATGAAGGAGCACTTTCTGCACAATCGGCGTTAACTCCCCGCTTGTTTTATCCGGCCCGCCACACACTGGCCAGCCAGGGCTGCTGCTCGCGCGGCAAGCCTTCGGGGCGATAGTAGTGCTCCAGTTCGACAAATCCCGCTTCACCCATAAAAGCCCACCACGCCGCTTTATCGTGAAACGCGCTGTAGCGATTGCGGCTCCAGCCTTCACTGTTATTGCCGCGCGGGATGGAACAAAACAGTACGCCGCCGGTGTTGAGCGCGGCATGCAGTTGCCGCAAAACGC
The DNA here is from genome assembly GCA_035487495.1 of Undibacterium sp. Taxonomy (GTDB): domain Bacteria; phylum Pseudomonadota; class Gammaproteobacteria; order Burkholderiales; family Burkholderiaceae_D; genus Undibacterium. The sequence continues at coordinate 3,984 of DATHMC010000019.1, read as the reverse complement.
GCGGCAACTCCTGGCTGGGCACGTGCTGCAAGGAGGCATTGGCAAAGATGCCGTCAAATTTGCCGACCGGCAGGTCCAGCTTTAAAAAATCCTGCTGCCATACTTCGCAGCCGGTATCGTTGTGCGCCATGGTCACGAAGTTTTCGCTGCCGTCCAGCCCGATTGCGATATGTCCCATGCCGGAGAAGGTTTTAAGGTCACGCCCCGGCCCGCAGCCGAAATCCAGCAGGCAAAAAGGCGGCTCAGCGCGGATATGCCGCAGCAGCGCGGCGATGTTCTGGCTGACATCGTGGTCGCGCGTGCCCTCGCGAAAATCCAGCGCGGTCTGGTTGTAATTTTCCAGCGTGGTGAGAGTAATGCTTTCCAGGTCTTGCTTGATCATCGTCATGTCGACACATCCTTCTTTCGTTTCAGAGCAGCATTCAGGGCAATATCTCGCGCGCTGCCCGTATCAGGGTTTGCGACAGCTTTTGCATGCGCGGCGATTGCACTTTCCAACTGTGCCAGTATAAATCTATGTCCGTAGGGTGGTCAGGAGCCAGGTCGATCAGCGCACCGGGGCCGAGCGGGCCAGGCAGTTTCTGCAACATCAATTCCGGCACCATGCCCCAGCCCATGCCCAGTGCTATCGCGTGCATGAAGGGCTCGGATGCGGGCACGTAGTGGCAGGGATAGCTGTTTTCCAGTATCCCGTAGTGCAGCCGCAAAAAGTCCGATTGCAGCTTGTCCTTGCGGTTGAACACAATGACCGGGGCTTTTTGCGCGCTGCTGCGCCGCATGCCGTCCGCAAACCAATTTTGCCGGAATGCGGGCGACGCCATGCAGCGATAGCGCATGACGCCCAGGCGCTCCGCGCTGCAGCCGCGCATCGCGTGCGCCTCGGTGGAGATGCATCCCAGCGCCAGCCCTGCTTCCAGCAAGGCGTGCGTATGGTCCTGGTCATCCACGCTGACGTCCAGCAAAACCTGTTCGCTGCGCAGGAACTCTGCCACCGCCGGCAATACCCAGCTGGCGAGGCTGTCTGCATTGACCGCGATCGCGATACTCAGCAGCTCTGCCTGCTCGCCGGAAAAATCGGCTTGCAGATCCTGTTCCAGCAATTGCACCCTGCGCAGATGCTGCAACAGGCGCTGGCCCGCATGGGTAGGGCGGCAAGGGCGGCTGCGCACCAACAGGGGGCTGCCCAATTGAATTTCCAGCGCGCGCACCCTTTGCGACACCGCCGATGAGGTCAGGCGCAGCAGTGTTGCCGCTTGTTCAAAACTGCCGCTGTCGATCACCGCCAGCAAGGCGGCGCATTGCCTGGAGTCCAGCTTCATGGTGAGGCCATCGAGGTTAATTAAGAAATTTTAATGAAACGCCTGATATTTTAATTCTGCTTCATATTTTACTGCCGTTGCAACAAAATGGCCCCAATTATCAAGGAGCGCTTATGTTCTCGTTTTATTTGAAGGGCCTGGGCCTGGGGGCCGGTTTGATCATGGCGATAGGTTCCCAGAACGCCCATGTGCTGCGCATGGGCTTGCGCCGCCAGCATGTGGGCCTGACGGTGCTGGCCTGCATCTTGTGCGATATTGTCTTGATCGGCGCCGGCGTGGCGGGCATGGGCGGACTGATCGAGGGCAATCCGGCCCTGTTGCTGCTGGCACGTTGGGGCGGCGCCGCATTCCTGGCCTGGTATGGTTTGCGGGCCTGGCGCTCAGCCCTGTCGGCTCATGCGCTGGATGCAGGCGCCGCGCCGATATTGCTCAGCGCCCAGCAGGCGCTGCTGTCGGTGCTGGCCGTGACCTTGCTGAACCCGCATGTGTACCTGGATACTGTCGTGCTGCTGGGCGCGATAGGCGGGCAGCAGCCGGGGCAGGGAAAATGGTGGTTCGCGCTGGGGGCGGTCAGCAATGCGGTGATGTGGTTTTGTGCGCTGGGCTTCGGCGCGCGTTTGTTGTCTCCCTGGTTTGCCAAACCCGTGGCCTGGAGGCTGCTGGACGGGGGCGTGGGCTTGATCATGCTGGCGCTGGCTGTCAGTTTAATGGTGTTCTAGTATAAGAATGTGTGGCATCCGGCTATTTGGTATTTACTATTGAATTGATAAAGGCAATCAATTTCTATGTTTTGATAGAAAATAATAATATGAGCAAGCCGTCAAGAACTTGCTTCATAGATCACAATCCCAGCAGGGATCGTGGCCTGATGCGCAAGCTCAACACATAGCCAGCCACTCCCTAAGGAGCCATCATGGATGACAAACAAGCCGCGCAAGCCTCGCAAGACTTGCAGACCCCGCAAACATTGACCACCGCATCGGGCATCCCCGTTGCCGACAACCAGAACAGCATCACCGCCGGGCCGCGCGGTCCGGTGCTGCTGCAAGACTTCCACCTGATAGAAAAACTGCAGCACTTCAACCGCGAGCGCATCCCCGAGCGCGTGGTGCATGCCAAGGGCTCCGGCGCCTACGGCACTTTCACTGTGACGCATGACATCAGCCGATACACCAAGGCCGCATTGTTCGACACAATAGGCAAGCAGACGGAAACCTTCCTGCGCTTTTCCACTGTGGGCGGCGAGCGCGGCTCGGCGGATACCGAGCGCGATCCGCGCGGTTTCGCCTTGCGCTTTTATACCGAGCAAGGCAACTGGGACCTGGTCGGGAATAATACGCCGATGTTCTTCATCAAGGACGGCATCAAGTTCCCCGATTTTATCCATACCCAAAAGCGCGATCCGCACAGCAACCTGAAATCGCCGACGATGATGTGGGATTTCTGGAGCAAGGCGCCGGAGTCGCTGCACCAGGTGACGATGCTGTTCAGCGATCGCGGCACGCCGGACGGCTATCGCCACATGGACGGCTTCGGCAGCCATACCTTCAGCCTGATCAATGCGGCCGGCGAGCGGGTATGGGTGAAATGGCATCTGAAGACGCAGCAAGGCATCAAGAACCTGTTGCCTGCCGACGCGGTGCGCCTGGCCGGCGAAGATCCCGATTACGCCCAGCGCGACCTGTTCGATGCGATACAGCGCGGCGATTTCCCCAAGTGGAATGTGTTCATCCAGGTGATGCGCGAAGATGAGGCCGACGCATGGTCTGCACGCACCGGCTGGAACCCTTTCGACCTGACCAAGGTCTGGCCGCACAAGGATTTTCCGCGCATTCCGGTCGGTGTGCTGGAGCTGAATCGCAATCCTGAAAACTATTTTGAAGAAGTGGAACAGGTCGCGCTGTCGCCGGCCAATATCGTGCCGGGATTAGGCTTTTCGCCGGACAAGATGCTACAGGCCCGGCTGTTCAGCTACCATGATGCGCAGTTGTACCGTGTCGGCACCAACCACCAGCAATTGCCGGTGAACCGCCCGCGCTGCCCGGTCAACCATCAGCAGCGCGACGGCGCGATGGCCGCCTCCGGTTTCGGCCGCCAGCATAATTATGCAACGGTGGAAAGCGCCGGTCTCGCCGGCAGCGGCCTCGGCCACGGCGACGCCGGCTGGGCGCTGGAGGGCAGGGCAGGCCGCTTCGACGGGCGCGGCCAGGAAGACGACTACACCCAGGCCGGCAACCTGTTCCGCCTGATGCCCGCCGATGAAAAAGACAGGCTGACCAGCAATATCGCCGCCGCAATGCACAGCGTGCCGGACGACATCAAGCAGCGCCAACTGGCGCATTTTGACAAGGCCGATCCGGCTTACGGCGCCGCCGTCAGGGCCAAGCTGAATCTCAAATAATCAGTATCGCTTGCCGGCTTTATTTCCTGTGCAGTGCGAGGAGTGAAGCCGGTCTATCTCATGGTGCGTGAGTGGTCTTTTGATAGTGCGCCCACACCAGGTTGGCCGCGCACAAATCTTCCAGCGCGGTGCCCACCGACTTAAAGACGGTGATTTCTTTTGCATGGCGGCGCCCGGCGTGCATACCCGCCGCCAGCTCAGCCAGTTCCGCGACGATCGCGTCCCGCTGCAAGCTGCCGTTTGCCAGCGGCTGCACCACATCCC
>DATHMC010000018.1:0-21969 GCA_035487495.1 Undibacterium sp. | reverse complement strand
TGTTATACGCGCCCATCATGACCTCCACGCCGCGGCCGTAGGTCGAGTAGGTGTGGAACACTTGGCCCGCGTCGTCCTTGTAGAACACGCTGACGCCGGGCGCCTCCTCGACCGGGAAGGGCCGCATGCCGTAGTTGTAGTAGACCTCTCCCTTGGCCTGCTCTTCCGGCGTGAAGCTGACGTTGAAGTCGTGGTTGAAATCGCTGCCATGCGAGGACACCCACCTGAACTGCCAGCCCATGCGCCGGCGAAAGCGCTCGATGTCGGCCAGCGGTGCGCGCGAAATGGCCACCAGCGTGATGTCGCGCTGCGCCAGGTGCACGTTCATGCCGTCGGTGTGGTCTGCCATGAAAGAGCAGCTCGGGCAACCTTGCTCCCACCCAGGGCCGAACATGAAGTGCTGCACCAGCAATTGGCGGCGGCCTTCGAACAGGTCGGCGAGCGAACGCCTGCCTTCGTGCGTGTCGAAAGCATAGTTTTTTTCAACGCGTGCCCATGGCAGTGCGCGGCGTTCGCGGGCAATCTGGTCATGCAGGCGCATCAGTTCCTTTTCGCGCGCCAGCAGCTTCTTGCGCTCGCTCACCCATAGCTCACTGGAGACGACGGGATGGTTCACGGTACGTGCTTCGGCAATGGTGGTATTCATGATGTGCTCCTTGGCTCGAAGAGCCGTTCGGGGGTTTTCAATGCGCTTTCAATGCATTTTCAATGCGCCGGTCCAGCCACACTGGCGGCCGGTGCGCTCGTATTTGGCAGGCGAACCGGTTTTCGTCATCCGCAGAAGAGTAGACAGTTCATGCGAACAGAAGCCGGTCTGCAGCTTACATAGGCGGCATCTTGTCGAATGCCGGCAGGGCTGTATCGATACGGTCCCAAGCGTGAGCACGCACGCGGTACGTCACTACTTGCGGCTTGTATCGGCTGGGATCGTCCAGGCTGGCGGCGCGCACGGTAAAAAGGTCCGGCATGGCCGCAAACGTCATATATACCGGCGCCCCGCAGCTTGGGCAAAAGGCGCGCGTTTTCACATTACCGCTATCGCCGACCATGTCCCAATGCTTAGCCTCGCCCTGGAGTTTCACGCCTGCGCGTGGGAAAGTCAGGTGGGAGCCGTGCCCGGTGCCGCTCTCGCGCTGACAATCGAGGCAGTGGCAGTCGTTCGTGAATACCGGTTCGCCAGAAATTTCGTAGCGGATCGCGCCGCACGCGCAGCCGCCTGTATAAGGTTTGTTCATGTGTTTTCTCCTATGATAGAAGCGCTGCCGGCCCATAAATCCTTCCCGGCCCTGCGCGCAGAGTTCAATGCAGCCGACTAGCGGCGGGCGATCACGCCCTGGCTTCTTTCGGACGCCGTACGGCGCGGACTTTCCCGCTCTCTCCGCCGCCGCAATAAAACAGGTCCGCGCCGTCGGACTCGAGCCCGCTGACGCCTGTGCCGGGCGGCATTTCCAGCCGTTCGAGCACGGCGCCGCTCTGCGGATCGATGCGGCGGATATCGCTCTCGTCCCCTTCCCACGTGCCGTGCCAGAGCTCGCCGTCTACCCAGGTCACGCCGGTGACGAAGCGATTGGTCTCGATGCTGCGGATGATGGCGCCGGTCGACGGATCGATCTGGAGTATCTTGCGGTCGCGGTACTGGCCCACCCACAGGCTGCCCTCAGCCCAGGTGAGCCCAGAGTCATACCCATTGCCGGGAGCCGGGATAGAGGCCAGCACCTTGCCGCTGGCGGGATCGATCTTGTCGATGCGCTGCTCAGCGATCTGGTACAGGTAAGTGCCATCAAAGGCGGTGCCGGCGTCGCAGGCCTGGTCCAGCGTACGGGTGGGTTCGCCGCTCGCGGGATCGAAGGCGATCAGCCTGGCGCCGGTGGCGGCCCAGACGCGCTGGCCATCGTGGGTCACGCCGGCTACTTTGTCGGCGCCGGGGAAGGGGCCGTATTCGCGCACGATCTCGGCCGCGTGTACTGTTGCCTGTGGTCTATCTTTGCTTGTCTTACGGTTCATCTCTGGCTCCTTGTAGTGCGCCTTGGATAGGCGCTGTAAGAGCCTGTTCACGATCTTACTGCGCGGACGTGATCGAGGCTCATGCGCTGCTCAAAATGCGCATGTACTTAAAGTACATTCCGCTTTTTGCGCTGCTCTTCACCTCGCTGACGATCGCTCGCTACCGATCGTGAACAGGTTCTGAGACCATACTATTCCATAGCGAGCGCAACGGGGAGTAACAAGATTGTCGTGAATCCTGCCAGCGGCGGCGACAGCCAGCGGCAAGTTCGCGCCCGCCCTATGGAGCGCACCTGTCCGGCAGCCTCAAGTTCAACAAGCGCCCGCTGGACGGTACGCTGACTGGCCCCCAGGGCTAGCGCCAGGGCCGAGGTCGACCAGGCCGCACCGTCGGAAAGCAGTGCCACCAGCGAGGCCTGATCGCCGTCGATGGGCGGCGCCAGCACGGCAACGGAACGCTCTCCCAGCGGTCTGATAGCGAAGCCGCGCGCGGTGGCCTCGATGTGCGCCTGCGTTGTGACGAGCGCGCGCAGGCGGCCGATCTCCACCCGCAGACGCGCCCGATGCGATTCATCAGGGTGATGGGTGCGGAACGCGCACGCGATCAAGACTTCCCGGTCAACATCGCCAGGCCAGGCCTCGGCCAATGCGCGCGCCAGCGCAAACAGCACCGGCCGGCGCGCCAGCGGTTGCCACGCGGCACCGGCGCTCAGTCCACGGCGGCAGGCATCGACCACCAGCGCGTCTGAGGCCATCAGCGCTGCAACCTCATCCAGGCGCAGCGCCTGCTCGCCACCGGGAAATAGACGCCGGGCAGCGGGACGATCGAGCGCGGCCCGTGCTTCCGCCACCTCGGCCAGCAGCGCCGGCACACGTGCGCGTTCGGCCGCCTCGTGCGCGCGGGCGAGCGCCGCCCGCGCCGGAGCTATGCGCAACGAGCGCAGCGCCAGCTCCGCGACAGTCAGCTCGGCCACCGCCGCCAGCGACGGCGGCAGGCCGCGCGCATCGAGCCGTGCCAGTGCCGCCTCGGCTTCGTCGAGGCGGCCAAGCAGCAAGAGCCTGCGTGCCGCGATCAGCCGCGCGTGCAGCGCATTGGCGTGATCGGCGTGCGCATCGAGCGTGGCCAAGGCCGCCGCCAGCGAGCGCGGCGAGCCGCCGAGGTCGCGCACGGCCAGCGCCACCTCGGCCTCGGCGACGACGCAGCGCGCGCGCGCCAGTTCCTCGTGGACGCCAAAGCCACGGGCGGCACGCCGAAGGAGCTCGCGCGCGCGCGGATGCTCGCCGAGTTGAGCCATGGCGATGCCGCGCAAGGCCAGCGCCGGCGGATCATCGCGCAGGGCGACCCGCTTGAGGGCGCCGAGCGCGTCGCCGGCGGCGAGGGCGCGCGCGGAGGCGGCGATCAGGGAGTCCATGACGACCGGCTACACTGCCGCGCCGATGAAGCGCCTCGCTTGCAAGACTTCACTGGCACTGGCGTGCGCGGCCAGAGATCGGATGGATTAACTATACTTGGCCGGTTCTCGCCTGTCGCAATAATTGCCACCGACGCCATGCCTACTTGAAAAGCTGCCTGTAGCATTGATACGCTTTCTGACTGGCTAAATCCTCAAACTTTGCAAGAAGCTTTTCATGGAATAGCCGGTAGTGTTCAAGGTGTTCTTGGTTGTTTGCGGGAATTTTCAATTCATTCGCGAGCGTAAGTTCGTAGAAATCGGAAACCAGTGTCGGGAACAGCTCCGCGATTATCCTGCCACGAATAAGTTGCTTGCGCAACATCGAATAGTTTGAACGGGCCTGAGGTCTGCTTTAGGCCGGTTTGCTGCCTTTCGGCAAGGGCGAAATGGAAGCCCAAGAAACTATCGGGGGGCTCTTCATAAAATCCATCATGCGCCGTTTTCACACGCGCCCGATCGACGGTTCGCACTATTTCACGTCCGCGCTCCAAGTAATAAGGGCGCGGCTCTGGAAGATAGCCCGCAGCGGAAAAGACCGGTAGGCAGATTCGCTGCGCTGCGCTTCAAAAAAATGATCTTGCCGTCATGGCCGAAACCGCTGGAACCGATGTCAAAGGCGGGGCGCTAATCAGCGCTGTGCTGCCACCAGCGCAGTCCCGGTTGCGGCCGTGACAAATCCAGTTGTTCGCCCATCTGCGGCGTGCTGATCGCCACTCCAGCCCGCTGCGCCAGTTCAAGGATGCGGTCAAACGGTTCCTGCCACGGGTGCAGCGCCAGATCGAAAGTGCCGTTGTGGATAGGCACCAGGTTCTTGCCGCGTAAATCAAGATGGGCTTGCAGGGTTTGCTCAGGCTGCATGTGGATGTCCGGCCAGTCTGCACCATAGGCGCCGGTCTCTATCAGGGTAACGTCGAAGGGGCCGTATTTGTCGCCTATGCTTTTGAAACCTTCGAAATAACCGGTGTCGCCGCTGAAAAACATCCGCATGTCATCATCCTGTATTACCCAGGAAGCCCACAGTGTGCGGTTACCGTCAAATAGTCCGCGCCCCGAAAAATGCTGAGAAGGAGTGGCGACCAGGTGCAGTCCGTCGATAGTGGCAGATTGCCACCAGTCCAATTGCTGTACTTTGCCGGCGGGAATACCCCATTTGATCAAGGTATCGCCCACACCCAGCGGTGTCAGGAAATGCTCTACTTTGCCGTTCAATTGCAGGATGGCGGCGTGGTCCAGGTGGTCATAGTGGTCGTGCGACAAGATCACACCCTTGATGGGCGGCAAGTCGGCGATGCTGATCGGCGTTTGATGAAAGCGCTTTGGCCCCATCCACTGCAACGGCGAGGCGCGCTCGGAAAATACCGGATCGGTCAGCCAGAACTCGCCGCGCAATTTCAGCAGCATGGTCGAATGGCCAAGACGGTATAGCGAACGATCCGGGGCCGCCAATAAAGCCGCCCGGCTCAATGCCTGCACCGGTATAGGTTGGGCCGGTACGGTACTGGCGGGTTTATCGAACATAAAACGCCATAGCAATTGGAGGGTTTTGACGAAGCCCGGCTTGTGCCGCGGCGCCGGATTCTGGAATTTCCCCGCCTCTTGCAGCGACGGCTGCGAATAAGGAAGATTGTCGCGAACGGTCAGTGTTCCGGTAGCCATGCTTGTCATTCCCATCAAAGGATTTGTAGCGAGCCTGGAAGGCCTCGAATTAATTACACTACACAGTGTAGTTTATTTATTGTAGGTCCAATCCATTAAAAAGTAAACTAACCAGTGTAAAATAATTGCATATACAAACTAGCCCACAATTCATGTTAAATCCACCACGCCTGACCGATCGCAAGCGCGAAGCCATCCTGCAGGCCGCCATTACCGAATTCCGCGCCCACGGCTTCGACGCCACCAGCATGGACAAGATCGCCGCCACCGCCGATGTGTCCAAGCGCACCGTGTACAACCACTTCCCCAGCAAAGACGACCTGTTCGCCGCCATCCTGCTGCAGTTGTGGGAAAGCAGCGCCGCGCTAACCGAGCTCAGCTATCGCGCCGATCAACCCTTGCGCGCGCAGTTGCTGGAATTGATGCAACAAAAGATGGGTATGCTGAACGACGCCCATTTCAGGGATTTGGCCAGGGTCGCGATCGCAGCCACCATACACTCGCCGGAACGCGCCAAGGAAATGATTTCGCGCATGGATAAGCGCGAGGAAGGCGTCACTGCCTGGATACGCGCAGCACAGACGGATGGAAAGTTAAAAGCCGTGGATCCGGAGTTTGCGGCGCACCTGCTGCAAGGCCAATTAAAGGCTTTCGCCTTCTGGCCGCAGATCGCAATGGGGCAAGTGCCGCTGGACGAGATTCAGCAAACTGCGGTGGTGCAAACCGCGGTGGATATGTTTCTGGGGTATTTCGGAACTTAGAGGCCTCCCCTGGCGGCATGTTCGCCGTATTTAGCGCTCGTTTTCCGCTCATGGTAGCGATGTCATTAGCCAGATGCTAAAATTCGCTATCACCACAACCGACTTCGCAAACATGGATACAGCAGACTCAGAACCGCAACCCGGCCGCAGCAAAAAGGGCGGCGGCCTGACCTTGAAGGATGTGGCAAAAATCGCCGGCGTGGCGCCGATCTCGGCATCGCGAGCGCTGAATACGCCCGACGCGGTGTCGCCCGAACTGCTGAAAAAAGTGCGGGCGGCGGTCGAACTCACCGGCTACGTGCCGAACATGGTGGCGGGCGGCCTGGCCTCGAAGAACAGCAAGTTGGTGGCCGCGGTGGTGCCGACCATCATCGGCCCGGTGTTCCAGGACATGGTGCAGGCGCTGACCGAGACCCTGGCCGACGCCGGCTACCAGGTGATGCTGGGCCAGAGCGGCTATGAAAATTCCCGCGAGGATGCATTGCTGGAAGCCATCATCGGCCGCCGCCCGGCCGGCGTGGTGCTGACCGGCATCATGCGCTCGGCGCAGGCGCGCCGCCGCCTGCTGAACAGCGGCATTCCCGTGGTCGAAACCTGGGACCTGACGCCAACGCCGATCGACATGCTGGTCGGCTTCTCGCATGAAAAAATCGGCAGCGAAGTGGCGCAATTCCTGCACGCGCGCGGACGCCGCCGGGTTGCCACCATTAGCGGCATGGACGAGCGCAGCAAGCGCCGCGCCGCGGCTTTTTCCGAGGCCGCCGTCCGGCTCGGCATGGCGCATCCGGGCGAACCGGCCATCCCGACCTGCATGGTGCCGGCGCCGACCACGCTGGGCAGCGGCAGGAGCGGATTGTCCGAACTGCTGGCCCGCACTCCCGACATCGATGCGGTCTTCTGCAGTTCCGACCTGCTGGCGCTGGGCGTGATGATAGAGGCGCAATTCAAAAACATTGCAATACCCGCGCAATTGGCCGTGATCGGTTTCGGCGACCTGAATTTTTCCCGCGACCTGCAGCCGCAGCTGACCACCGTGCGCATTGACGGCATGACGATAGGCAGCACCGCCGCGCGCTTCATCCTGGACCGTACGGCCGGCCGCAACATCGCCGAACCGGTGTGCGACATCGGCTTCCGCATTGTCGAACGCGACAGCGTCTAAGCTCCTCAAGTTTCACATTAAGCAAGTTTCCAGCTTCCTAAGTTACAAAAAATTTTAGGAAATACCCATTGCGCTTTTCAAATGACAGCGCTACCATTCACTTGGTTGCGCTACCATACGATCAATGGAATGCTCTCCTCAGTGCTAACTCCGTATTAAAAATATTGCCCTTTGCTACAGAAAGACAGTATGTCCACCTCAACGAATTCCCCGCCGCCATCCGGCACGCCCCGCATCGTCGGGATGCGCGTGATTCCGGTTGCCGGGCGCGACAGCATGTTGCTCAACCTGAGCGGCGCCCACGGCCCCTATTTCACGCGCAATATCGTGCTCCTGACCGACAGTTCCGGCCATACCGGCGTGGGCGAAGTGCCGGGCGGCGAAAAAATCCGCCAGACCCTGGAAGATGCGCGCGAGTTGGTGCTAGGCCAGTCGGTCGGCAACTACCACAGCATCCTGAACGCGGCGCGCCTGGCCTTCCAGGACCGCGATGCCGGCGGCCGCGGCCTGCAAACCTTCGACCTGCGCATCGCCGTGCATGCGGTCACCGCGCTGGAAGCCGCGCTGCTGGATTTGCTCGGCCAGTTCCTGCAAGTACCGGTGGCGGCCTTGCTGGGCGAGGGCCAGCAGCGCGACGCGGTGGAAATGCTGGGCTACCTGTTTTATATCGGCGACCGCAAGGCCACCGACCTGCCGTATGTCGGCGCGGCAGGCGATGCCGGCGACGACTGGCTGCACCTGCGCCATGAGGCGGCCCTGAGTCCGGAAGCGGTGGTGCGCCTGGCGCAAGCCGCCTACGACCGCTACGGATTTAACGACTTCAAGCTGAAAGGCGGCGTGTTCCGCGGCGAGGACGAAATGGAAGCGGTGACCGCGCTGGCCGAACGCTTCCCTGCGGCCCGCATCACGCTCGATCCCAACGGCGGCTGGCTGCTGAAAGACGCGATCCGCCTGTGCCGCGACAAACACGACGTGCTGGCCTACGCGGAAGATCCCTGCGGCGCCGAAAACGGTTATTCCGGCCGCGAGGTGATGGCCGAGTTCCGCCGCGCCACCGGCTTGCTGACCGCCACCAATATGGTCGCCACCGACTGGCGCGAAATGCGCCACGCGATCCAGCTGCAATCGGTCGACATCCCGCTGGCCGATCCGCATTTCTGGACCATGCAGGGCTCGGTGCGGGTAGCGCAAATGTGCCACGAGTGGGGCCTGACCTGGGGCTCGCACTCGAACAACCACTTCGATATTTCGCTGGCAATGTTCACCCACGTGGCGGCGGCGGCGCCGGGCAAGATCACCGCGATCGACACCCACTGGATCTGGCAGGACGGCCAGCGCCTGACCAGGGAACCGCTGAAGATCGAAGGCGGCCTGGTGCAGGTGCCGAAGAAACCGGGGCTGGGCATCGAGATCGACATGCAGGAGATCGAGGCCGCGCACCAGTTGTACCGTAGCATGGGATTGGGAGCGCGCGACGATGCTGTCGCCATGCAGTACCTCATCCCCGGATGGAAGTTCCACAACAAAATGCCTTGCCTGGTACGCTAAAAATACAACAAGCCCGGCAAGGCCAGAATAACCCTAGGAGACAACAATATGAGTATCGCCCTAACCGCAATCGCAGACGGCAAGGTCATCACCGAGCTGGAGCGAGCCGTCAGCAAGGTCAAATGGCGCATCCTGCCGCTATTCGTCATCATGTTCATCGCGAACTATATCGATCGCGTGAACATCGGCTTCGTCCGCAGCCATCTGCAAACCGATCTCGGCATCGGTTCGGCGGCTTTCGGCCTCGGCGCCGGCCTGTTCTTCGTGGCCTATGCGATTTTCGAGGTGCCGTCGAATATCCTGCAGCAACGCTACGGCGCCAAGGCCTGGTTGACGCGCATCATGGCGACCTGGGGCATCGTCGCCACCGGCATGGCCTTTGTCAGCGGCGAGACTTCATTCTATGTGATGCGTTTCCTGCTGGGGGTGGCCGAGGCCGGCTTCTTCCCGGGCGTGGTGTACTACTTCACGCAATGGCTGCCGAACAACGAGCGCGGCAAGGCGATGGCGATTTTCCTGAGCGGCTCGGCGCTGGCGTCGGTGCTGTCCGGCCCATTGTCCGGCGCGCTGCTGCAGATCGAGGGCGGCGGCTTCCACGGCTGGCAATGGATGTTCATCATCGAGGGCCTGGCGTCTATCGCTTTGTGCGCGGTAGTGTGGTTCCGCCTGGATTCGCATCCGCGCGACGCCAAATGGCTGACCGACGCCGAACGCAAGGTGCTGGCCGACGTCATCCACGCCGAGCAGAAGGAGCGGGAAGCCAACAAGCCCAAGCACATCAGTTCGCTGGCGCTGCTGCGCGACGGCCGCATCGCACTGTTCTGCTTCATCTACTTTGCGATCCAGCTGACGATCTACGGCGCCACGTTCTGGCTGCCGAGTATCATCAAGAAGATGGGACATTTCAGCGACTTCCAGGTCGGCATGTTCAATTCCATCCCGTGGCTGATTTCCATCGCCGCCATGTATGTTTTTGCCGCGCTGGCGGCGCGCTTCAAGCACCAGCAGGCATGGGTGGCGGTGGCGCTGATCATCGCCGCCTGCGGCATGTTCATGTCGACCACCGGCGGCCCGGTGTTCGCTTTTGTCGCGATCTGCTTCGCCGGCATCGGCTTCAAGGCTGCTTCGTCCTTGTTCTGGCCGATTCCGCAGGGTTACCTGGACGCCCGCGTCGCTGCCGGTGTGATCGCACTGATCAACTCGGTCGGCAATCTGGGCGGTTTTGTGGCGCCGGCCACGTTCGGCTTCCTGGAGCAAAAGACCGGCTCCATCCAGGGCGGCCTGTACGGGCTGGCCGTCGCCTCGGTGATCGCGGCGGCGGTGGTATTCTTTACCAAAGACCGCAAGGCCTTTACCCGTTAGTTCGATACCCTTGGTGGCCGGTAATGCTGTTCCATTGCAAGGGAACGTTCACTCCCTATAAGGTGCACAGGGGAGCCTAGCGTCGTTTGACGAAAGTCGCTGGGTTCCCGCCTGCGCGGGGACGACATATCTAGGGGATGTCACCCTTGACTGAACGACATTACCCCGCATTCTCCCCGCACCTCGCCGGATCTCAGCGCAGACACTGGTGATGAAACTTCAAATGATCTTCGATGAAGGAGCTGATGAAGTAATAGCCGTGGTCGTAGCCCGCGTGTCGGCGCAAGGTCAGCGGCTGCCCCACTGCTGCGCATGCGGCCTCGAATTCCTGCGGCATTAGCTGCTGCTCCAGGAATTTGTCGGCCAGCCCCTGGTCGACCAGGATGCCGCCCGGGTAAGGTGCGCAGGATTTTGATTGCATCAATACGCTGGCATCGTGCCGCTGCCACTTGGCCTGGTCGCTGCCCAGGTAGTTGCTGAAAGCCTTGTGTCCCCAAGGGCACAACGTGGGAGCCGCTATCGGCGCAAAGGCGGAAACAGACTTGTACACGCCGGGATGGCGCAGCGCCAAGGTCAGTGCGCCGTGGCCGCCCATTGAGTGGCCGAAGATGCCTACGCTGTCTTTGCGCACCGGGAAGTGCTGCAAGACCAACTCGCGCAATTCCTGCACGATATAGGTCTCCATCCTGAAATGCCTGCTCCACGGCTCCTGCGTCGCATCCAGGTAAAAACCGGCGGCGGTGCCGAAATCCCAGCTGTCGGCTTCGCCGGCGATGCCGGTATCGCGCGGGCTGGTGTCCGGCGCCACCAGCATGATGCCGTGCTCGGCGGCAAAGCGCTGGGCGCCAGCCTTGATCATGAAGGTTTCTTCATTGCAGGTCAGGCCGGCCAGATAAAACAATACCGGCACTGGCCCCTCCCCGGCTTGCGGCGGCTGGTACACCGAGAAACGCATCGGCAAGCCTATGCTGCTCGACGCGTGCTTGTAAAAGCCCTGTACACCGCCGAAGCAGCCGTGCTCGCTAACCGTGTCCAGCAACATGTTAGTAGAGCACGACCGAGCGTATCGACTCACCGCTCTTCATCAAGTCGAAGCCTTCATTGATGCGTTCCAGCGGCAGCCTGTGCGTGATCAGGTCGTCGATGTTCAGCTTGCCTTCCATATACCAGTCGACGATCTTTGGCACGTCGGTGCGACCGCGCGCGCCGCCGAAGGCCGAGCCCTTCCAGACCCGGCCGGTCACCAGCTGGAAAGGGCGGGTGCTGATTTCCTGCCCCGCCGCTGCCACGCCGATGATGATGGACTGGCCCCAGCCCTTGTGGCAGCACTCCAGCGCCTGGCGCATGGTGGTGGTGTTGCCTATGCATTCAAAGCTGTAGTCGGCGCCGCCATCGGTCAGCTGGACGATGGAGTCAACCACATTCTCCACCTGCGCAGGATTGATGAAATGGGTCATGCCGAATTTGCGCGCCATTTCCTGCCGCGCCGGATTGATGTCGACGCCGATGATCTTGTCGGCGCCCACCATGCGGGCAGCCTGTATCACGTTCAGGCCGATGCCGCCCAGGCCGAACACGACCACGTTGGCGCCGGCCTCGACCTTCGCCGTGAACAGGACGGCGCCAACGCCGGTGGTGACGCCGCAGCCGATATAGCAGACCTTGTCGAACGGCGCATCCGAACGTATCTTGGCCAGCGCGATTTCAGGCACCACGATGTAGTTGGAAAAGGTCGACGTGCCCATGTAGTGGAAGATGGGCTTGCCATCCAGCGAGAAGCGGCTGGTCGCATCCGGCATCAGGCCGCGCCCCTGCGTGGAGCGGATGGACTGGCACAGATTGGTTTTTTGCGACAGGCAGAATTTGCACTCGCGGCATTCCGGCGTGTACAGCGGGATTACGTGGTCGTCTTTGCGCAGGCTCTTCACGCCTGGGCCGACGTCCACCACGACGCCGGCGCCTTCATGGCCCAGGATGGCCGGGAAGATACCCTCGGGATCGGCGCCGGACAAGGTGTAATAATCGGTGTGGCAGATGCCGGTGGCCTTGATTTCAACCAGGACCTCGCCCTCTCTGGGGCCGCCCAGTTCCACTTCTTCAACGGTCAGGGGCTGACCCGCCTTCCAGGCGATAGCTGCTTTGGTCTTCATAATTTCCTTGTTCTGGTAGCGGAACCGTCGAACATCTATCCGCTCAGATGAGCCTGCTGTTTTTTTCCAGCGACTCTATCGAGGCGTGTTGCGACTGCTCCAGTTGTTGCGGAGTCATTTTGAACTCGACGATGTGTTTATGCCTGTTGGCTTTTTGCATGCCGTTGATGGCTGCCAGGCTGAGCCAGTTATGGGCTTGCACCAGGTCCACCGCAGTTCCGTGACCGTAAGCATACATCAAACCCAAATTGAACTGTGCCCGGGCATTTTCCTGTTCGGCCGCTTTCCTGTACCAGGACAGGGCCTGCTGGTAATTTTGCTCTACGTCCTGGCCGTTGTCGTAGCGCAGCGCCAGCTTGAATTGCGCGCCGGCATGTCCGGCCGCGGCGCTCTTCAGATACCAGTCCATGGCGGCACGGCCATTCTCCACGACACCCAGGCCCTGGTCGTACATCAGGCCCAGCTTGTAGCACGCGGCAGCATGCCCCTGCTCGGCCGCCTTGCGATACCAGTTGGCGGCCTGCTTCATGTCATGCGGCACGCCGTCGCCGGTTTCATGGATCAACGCCAGATTGAATTGCGCCTTCACATGGCCTTGCTCGGCCGCCTTCAGGTACCACAGCATCGCCTGCTTGTGGTCCTTGGGCACGCCCTGCCCGGTGTCGTACAGCAAGCCGAGGTTGAATTGCGCGCTGGCATAGCCTTGCTCGGCCGCCTTGCTATACCAGGATATCGCACGCGGATAGTCGGCGGGCACGTCCTTGCCGTTGCCGTAGATCATGCCCAGGTTGTTTTGCGCGGCGGCATCGCCCAGCATGGCGGCTTTTTCAAACCAGGTAATCGCTTTTCGGTAATCCTTGGGCAGACCCTGGCCGGTAATGTAGATCAGGCCTATATTGTTTTGCGCGCCGGTATGCGACTGTTCGGCTGCCTTGCTGTACCAGGCCAGCGCCTGCATGTGGTTCTGGTGCCTGGCGGAACTGCTGTAGATCAGGCCGAGGTTGAATTGCGCGCGCGCATAGCCCTGTTCGGCCGCCCGGCGATACCAGTGTATCGCCTGTTCGGTATCCTGCTGCACGCCCTGCCCGGTCGCATACATCAGCCCCAGGTTGAACTGGGCCATCACGTGGCCTTGCTCGGCCGCCTTGTGGAACCAGGGAATCGCCAGCCTGGCGTCCTGCTCCGCCCCCTTGCCGTGGATGTACTGCAGGCCCAGGTGGTATTGGGCATCCGCATCGCCGCCGTCTGCAGCCCGCTTCATTTGCATTTCCATTTACCGGTCATCCATTTTTCTAGGCGCTGTGGTTCATTTGAGTGAAAATTCACAGGCATTCTCTTTCAGCAACTGGATGAATTTTTGCTGCGGCAAGGCCTCATGGAACAGGAAGCCCTGCAAGGTGGTGCAACCTGCCTGCTCCAGATAACGCGCCTGGCATTCGGTTTCCACGCCTTCGGCGATCAGGTGCAAACCCAGGCCGCGCGCGATGGAAATAATCGCCAGCACGACCGGGTAGTGCCCATCGGCATCCTGGATTTCCCTGACAAAGGATTGGTCGATCTTGATCGTATGCACGGGGAAGCGATGCAGATAAGCCAGCGAGGAATAGCCGGTGCCGAAATCGTCGATAGCGATGCTGATGCCGAGCTGGCACAATTTGTTCAACTGCTCGATCGCATACTGCGGATTGCGTATACACAGGTTTTCGGTGATCTCCACCTCTATCTGGGATGCGGCAATTTCATGCACGGCCAGCGCCGCTTTTAATTTTTTGTGGAAATCGCCGCGATCCAGGTATTGCGGGGACAGGTTCAGCGACAGGCGCAAGGGCTGGTCGGTGACGGTGTTCCACTCGTTCAGGTCCCTGCACAGGGGCGCCAGCATCCAGTCGCTGATCGGCAGGATCAAGCCGTTTTCTTCCGCAAAAGGCAGGAACTCGCCGGCGGTCAGCACGCCGCGCTCAGGGTGGTTCCAGCGGATCAGGCCTTCGGCGCCGATCACCTGCCCGCTATTGACGTCGATTTGCGGCTGGTAATACATTTCCAGCTCGCCCAGCTCCAGCGCCTTGCGCAGGCTGTGCTCCAGCAATATCTTCTGGTGCGAGGCGTCCTGCATCGAGCTATCGTAAAAACTATGGCCATTCTTGCCCAGCGCCTTGACCTTGTACATCGCAATGTCTGCGTGGCGTATCAGATCGTCTGCAGTCTCGCCGTCGCCCGGGCAAACAGCGATACCGACACTGGCGGAGACGTGCACTTCGTGCGCGCCCAGCTGGAAAGGCTGGCTCAGGCTTTGCACGACCTGGTCGGCAATCATCGCCGCATCCTGCTTGTCGCGCAAATCAGGCAGCAGCAGCGTGAATTCATCGCCGCCCAGGCGCGCCAGCGTATCGCCCTCGCGCAAACGGTCGCGCAGGCGCGATGCCACCATCTGCAATAATTCATCGCCCTTGATATGGCCCAGCGTATCGTTGACCAGCTTGAAACGGTCCAGGTCGACAAACATCACCGCCAGTTCCGACTTGTTGCGCTTGGACTGGATCAGCGCCAGGTTCAGCCGGTCGCGGAATAGGGCGCGGTTCGGCAAATCGGTCAGGATGTCGTGATAGGCCTGGTAAGAGATCAGTTGCTCGGCGCGCTTGCTCTCGGTAATGTCGCGCGCCACGCCGTAGGTGCCGAAGAATTCCCGCTTGCCGTCGCCCTGGTCGACCGAATACATGCCGACCGAATTGAAGGAAATGGACATCACGGTGTTATCAAATTCCCGGTTCCGGTCCGGCTCATTTTGATAGCGCAGGCGCAATTCTATGTTCCTGGACGCGCGCGCGCCTATGCGGCGCTCATTGAAGACGTAGCGGGCGCGCCCGAGGTCTTCTTCATGCACCAGCACCGAATAGTGCTTGCCGATCAATTCATCCGGCTTGTAGCCCAGCAATTGATGCGCCCTGTCGTTGACGAAGGTGAACTTGCCTTCTATATTCAGCGTGTAGATGATGTCCGGGGAACTGTCCACCAGGTAGCGATACAGTTTTTCCGAGCATTCCAGGCGCCACGCCATATCCCTGTTTTCCGCCTCCAGCCGGCGCTTTTGCAGCGCGTTCCCTACCGTCTTCAGCAATTCTTCGTGCGGATAGGGCTTGCGCAAATACCCATAGGCGCCGCGCTTCAAGGCTCCGATCGCCGCGTCGATGCCGCGGTCGCCGCTCAGTACGATCACGCTGGCGTCTATGCCGCGCTCTATGATGAAATCCATGATGTCGTGGCCGCTGACATCCGGCAGGCGCAGGTCCAGCAAGACCAGGTCAAAGTGCAATTTGCTCAGCTGCTCTATCGCCTCGGCGCCATTGGTCGCCGTCACCAAGTGGTAGTCGCCGGTCCTCAGTAGTTCATGCAGGCTGCTCAAGAGCCTGGGTTCGTCATCCACCAGCAGTAAACGCGGAATTTTCGCCTGTTCAAGTCTGGCCACTGGATCCATTCCATCCAGGGCGACATTGATTGCGGTCGAGTCATACGAGTTTATCAGGCTCATTTTTGTTCCAGAGGATTTTGGCTTATGAATAAGCGACAGATTCTTGCTCTGTTCGCTGTGCTACCGGCAACAATATTTCAAACGTCGTACCTTGCTTGGTGCTGCGACAACTGATCAGGCCCTGCAATTTCTTCACCAGTCCATGCACGATATTCAGGCCCAGTCCGCGATGGCCCTTTCCTTTGCTGCTCTTGACCGGTGAAAACAGCTTCGCCATCACTTCCGGAGCAATGCCGGGACCGCTGTCCTTCACCCACATCTCGACGTACAACACGCCGTCGCGATTCACCTGGCCCTGGCTACCTATCTCTATGACGCCGCCGGCGGACATCGCTTCCAGCGCATTCTTGATCAGGTTCATGAAAATCTGCTTCAAGGTATCTGCGCTGCCGTCTATCTCGAAGGACTCATCCAGCATGCGGTTCTCGATCCTCACCAGCGGCGACGCAAACTCTGCCTGCTGGAACAGGCGCACAACCTCGCCGACGACACGGCTGACTTCGGTCCTGCCCGCGTGCCCGGCCGGGTTCACGTCCACGAATTCGTCGATGATCTTGCCGACGCGGTCTATCTCTTCATTCAGTATCGTGACTTCGCCGCTGACCACTTCGCGGTTCAACAGCTTGCGGTCCAGGATGCCCAGGTAATTCTTGATGATGGACAGTGGATTGTTGACTTCATGCGCTACCTTGCGGGACGCTTCGCGGTAGCTATGCGACATATTCTCGGTCATGTTGTCTGCTTCACGTTTTTCGCTCAGCAAGGCCTTCAATGCCATCGCCGCCTGGCTGCTGAAAGCCTTCAGGAAGCTTTCCCGCTTGCCGAGATCGTCGCCTTGCCATGACATGAAGCCGGCGATGATAACGCCCAGGCTATCGCCATCGGCGTGCAAAGGCAGGCAGGCCAGCTGGTCGGTATTAAACAGGCGCAGCAATTGTTCTTCAAAGACGCCCAGGCCATCGCCCATGTCCGTTTGCCCTGCAGCGGTAAACATCACGCGGCGCTCACGCACGGCCTCGGCAATCACACTGCCGTCCGCATCCAGCGGCAGCGCAAAATCAGCCAGCCGCAGCCGGTGTTCGCCCACGCGGCTACCCACCAGCGCGTCGCCGGTGGCGTTCGTCAGCAATATCACGGCGCCGTCAAAATGGAACAGAATGCGGGCCGACTTGGCCACGGTTTCGAGCAAGCCGCTCTCGCCCTGCTGCCGCGAAAAAGACCGGCCCAGCTCCGACGCCAGCACCATGCCGCGCACCTGCTCTATCATCTTGTCTTTGGTCGCGTCCTTGGCAACCGCTACGGCGGGAACCGCAGGGGCCTGCACTTCTTCGTCAAGATCGATATCGAGCTGTTCCGCCGACTTCTTGACCTGATCCGTGACCCGCCCGCGGATTTCATTCAGGTCGGCCATCGTCAGCGCACACAGGGCGCCGGCTTTTTCCAGTTGCGCATCGCTCAGGCTTTTGCTGTTCAGCGCATGCGCCAGATAGGTGATGCGTATCAATGGATGCGCCTTTTCCAGGCGCGCGGGAGCCTCGTGGTGGTATAAGACGCTGTCGGCGATAAAGGAATCCAGGCTCCACTGCTCTATCAGCCAGGAACCGACCTCAGCATGCGTGGTCTGCAGCGTGCGCTCCTCTACGGCACACAGGCTGTCGTCATCGGCAGCGAAGAAGTTGAACGCATATTCCTTGGGCAGGATCGCGAACAGGGCCAGCCGTCCGACGTCATGCAACAAACCGGCCAGATAAGCTTCTTCCGGATTGGAATAGCCTGTCTTGAGCGCGATCACCTTGGCGGTCACGCCGGATTGCACCGAGTGCGACCAGAAGCCGCGCAGGTCGGTGGATCCGGGCTGGGATAATTTATCGAAAATCTGCGAGACCGACTCATTGATCACAATGGTCTTGATCATTTCGGTGCCGATAGCCTGCAAGGCCGGATCCAGTCCGTTGGAAGGGCCGTTGCGGTGGTAGGCCGAACTATTGGCCACTGCCAGCATCTTGGCCGTCATGGCTGTATCCTGGGCGATCAGGCGCGACAATTCCGCCACCCCCACTTCCTCGGACTGACATTGCTCCATCAATTTGAGCAAGGTCTGAGGCATGGACGGCAAGCGCGCAGCCATTAAGCGGCTACGAATATCAAGATCCTGTTGAGTCGTTTTTATTTTGCTCTCCCAACCAAAAAACCTGTACCGCCTGACACTTACATGTCAATGTAGATTCCAAGTTGTCGCATAGGCACCGCTAACTAAAGAAACCAACTAAAGAAATTTTATAAAACTACGATAAAGACACTACGAGAAGCTGTGCGAGGCAGCAGCTCATCATTTCCGCAACCCAATAACAAGACGCATCGCGGCAGATATTTGCATCCAAAGCAAGCGAACGCCTATCCTCGCGGATGGCGTTATGACAATCCTTTTATAATAACATCAATATATTACATCGAAGTAACTTACTCTCTCGACAAGCTTCCATTCCGAGGCCTCCAAGGTTTTTTTCGCTCCACCCCGAATAGTGCAGGCCAGGCCGATCTTCGCCAGCAGCCAGGCCCCCTGTACAAACCATCAATAAATTAACTTCCGGGCTACAACTTTTCGATGTTTAGCACGACAATTACCGTGCAGTCAATAATTGGCGCCAATTTAAGTGAACGATTGTATTTTTTCGGTGCGCAGAATTGCCTGCGCACGAGGCCTTCATCGCCGAACGTCTTTGAAAAGTACTTATTTTATTGTTATTACAGCAAAATAGATGCATTTCCATCAAACGACCCTGTCGGCCTCCGGCACCGGTGCGTTCTGGTTTTCTGCTCCCTGTTTTTTAGCCCTGTGCAATTCGGCATCTGCCCGCTTCAGAATGCTGACGACGGAATCGCCGGTCAGCATGGTGGCCACGCCTATCGTTGCACTGACGCGCAATTCTTTGCCGGACACCGCTACCGGCATCGCGACGATGGTCGCCTTGGTGCGGGCGGCAATCTTGCCGGCGTCCTCGGCCGATGCTTCGGGCAACAGCACGCAGAATTCCTCGCCGCCGTAGCGGGCCAGGCAATCGTAACTGCGCGTGGCCCTTTTCAGCCTGCGCGTTACTTCCACCAGCACAATTTCGCCGGCTTGGTAGCCGTGCGCTTCATTGATCTGCGGAAAATGATCAAGGTCCAGCACCAGCAATGACAAGGACTTGCCCAGACGCGCATGGCGCTTCAATTCGTCGTCGGAGATGCGCATGAATTCGCGCCGGTTGGCAACCCCGGTCAAAGGATCGGTGCTGGCCTGCCTTTCCAGCTCTTGTTCCGCGCTGAGCGTCTTGCGCCTGAACCTGTGCGTGCGCGAAGAAATCGTATGGCCGGATACGGCCGCCAGCAGCAGCATCAGGGCGACGTTATACGTATATGACAGGGCCGGCGCCTGCTTGTATAAAAACAGGATGGACAGGGACGCCGCGACAAAACCCACGAGAGGGGGATTTAACAGGCGCAGCGGCAGGGGCAGCACGACGAAATACATCGCGACAATCCAGATGTCGATATAGTAATGCCCGAAATAACCGGCAGGCTGCGCAGCATTGCCCGCCAGCGTCACCGCCAGCGCCAGCCACACCCAGCGCAGCATTTGCCGATCCAGTTGCTGCGCTTTCAACATCTGCGGCAATTGCCGCACCAGCCACAGGGAATAGAAAAAAACTGCGGCGCGCGCCGCCGTCAGCGTGAGGAAAAGATTCCACGGCTGGCGCGATGCAAAGTCAAAATAGATAAAAGGCAGAGTGACCCACATCACCACCATCACCACCCGGCGGCATTGCGCAATATCCGCGTTCAGATAATGCGAGCGATATTGATCCTCACTGACATCAGGGTAACGAGTTTGCATAAATGCACTCTCCCTAGCGGCTATTTGCTTATGATTAATTTTTCTAGCTGCTAATTATTATATCCCCAGCGCCAACTAGTACAAGCAGTTAATAGTCCCTGCCTCTTCTGCGCAACACGACAAACAGATGCGGATTCAAAGTGCCTGTGGTAAATTATGCAGAATTATTTCAAATTAGCTTATGCAAGCAAGAACGCGGTTCGCCGCCCTCCTCGCCACACCTCATCCGGCACAGCATAGTTGTTGATGCTGTAAGTCCTTCCTTTGCCCAAGGCTTTGCCGGGCGCCCTTTTTCTTATTTGCTTTTCTTACTCCATAAAACCGATGGACATACTCCTTTACGACAACTGGGAGCGCAAGCTGCGTCCCTTTCAGCCACTACGCCAGGATTGGGTCGGCCTGTATTGCTGCGGCCCCACCGTGTACGATTATGCGCATATCGGCAATTTGCGCACCTACCTGTTTGAAGACGTTTTACGGCGCGTGCTGGAGTTCAATGGGCGCCGGGTGCGGCATGTCATCAATATCACCGACGTCGGCCACCTGGTGTCGGATGCCGACGACGGCGAGGACAAGATGGAAAAAGGCAGCCGCAAAGCGGGCGAGTCGGCCTGGGATATTGCCGAGCGCTTCACACTCGCTTTCAAGCAAGACCTGCGCAGCCTGAACATGCTGGAACCGCACATCTGGTGCAAGGCAACCGAGCACATCGCGGAACAGATAAGCTTCATCCGCGCGATAGAAGAAAAAGGCTACACCTACACCACTGCGGACGGTGTGTATTTCGATACCTCCAAACAAGATAGCTACGGCTACCTGGCCAGGCTGAACCGCGAAGGACAGGAAGCCGGCAAGCGGGTGGCGCTGGGCGACAAGCGCAATGCCACCGACTTTGCGCTGTGGAAGTTCAGCCCCGTAGGCGAAATCCGTCAGATGGAGTGGGACAGCCCCTGGGGCCGCGGCTTTCCGGGCTGGCATATAGAGTGCTCGGCGATGTCGGCCAAATACCTGGAACCCTGGTTCGATATCCACTGCGGCGGCGAAGACCATATCCCCATCCACCACACCAATGAGATTGCACAGACCGAAGCCTGCTACGGCACCCGGCTGGCGAACTTCTGGATGCACGGTTACTTCCTGCAGATCGATGCCGGCAAGATGTCCAAATCCAGCGGCGACTTCCTGCGCCTGCAAACCCTGATCGACCGGCGCGTGGACCCGCTGGCCTACCGTTACCTGTGCCTGACCGCGCACTATCGCAGCCAGCTGAACTTCAGCTGGGAAGCCTTGAGCGCGGCCCAAACCGCCCTGCAGCGCCTGCGCGACCACTATCTGTCCTGGGCCGGCGACGCCGGCGCAGCAGAGCCCGACCAGGAGTTTGTCGAGCGCTTCCATGCCGAAATCAACAACGACCTAAACCTGCCGCGCGCACTGGCTATTGTGTGGGAACTGGCCAAGGCCGGTCTGCCGCCCGCGGTGAAAAAGGCCACGCTGGACCGCTTTGACCAAGTGCTGGGGCTGGATTTGCTACATTGGCAGCCGCCACAGCAAGAGATACCGGCAGAAGTGCTGGCGCTGGCGGAACGGCGCAGGCTCAGCCGCGAAAACAAGAACTGGGCGGAGGCCGATGCCTTGCGCCAGGAATTGCGCGGGCTGGGTTACGAAGTGGAAGATACCGCTGCGGGCATGACGATCAAGCCAGTGTAGGAATCTAATGAGGACTTACGCAGAACTATTTTAGGCAAGAATTCAGGCTCACCACGTCATTCCCGCGAAAGCGGGAATCCATTTTTTGCCCGAATCGACAATGGGTCCCCCTGTGTCCCTAAAGGGAGTGAACGTTCCCCTGCAGGGGAGCGCCGTTACGCAGGGAGCAGCATGCTACTCTCCCCCCCCTCCTGCTTCACCGCTTTCGCGAGGACGACGCTGTAGGGTCTGTGGCACCTCATATTTGCGTAAGCTCTACTAGACTCATTTCATAAATACCAGTTCGCACTCGCTGCTATTTGTGAAAGAGTTCTAATAAAAAGCGCAGCATGTAAATGCTGCGCTTTTTATCGTGCGGCATTGCTGCCAGATTTACTGCATGAACCAGCCGTGGCTGACCACGATCGATTGGCCGGTCAGCGCATTGGTCGGGAAAGCCGCCAGGAAGATCGCTGTCCTGGCCACGTCGGCGGTGGTTGTAAATTCGCCATCGACCGTGTCTTTCAGCATGACCTTGTGGACGACGTCGTCTTCGCTGATATTCAACTCTTTGGCCTGCTCCGGTATCTGTTTGTCCACCAGCGGCGTGCGCACGAAACCGGGGCAAATCACGTTGGCGCGTATTCCGTTCTTGGCGCCTTCTTTAGCCACCACCTTGGCCAGACCGACCAGGCCATGCTTGGCCGCCACATAGGGCGCCTTCAGCGGCGAACCCTCATGCGAGTGGACCGAGCCCATGTAGATGATGGAGCCGCCCTTGCC
>DATHMC010000017.1:0-5752 GCA_035487495.1 Undibacterium sp. | reverse complement strand
CATTCGTCGGCGGTCGCAGCGTAGCTGTATCCGATGCAAGCGTGGCCGGTCAGATCAGATGGAATTGCCGGCGTCCCGTGCTTGCGCAGATAGGCAGGGGAGGCACAGACGATGTTATGTGAGGTGGCGAGTTTGCGCGCCGCATAGGAGCTCGAACCGGTACGCGAGATACGAATCGCCAAGTCATAGCCTTCTTCAACGATATCCACTACGCGGTCAATCAATGCGATATTCAGCTCCACTTCGGGATACCGGAGCGAAAATTGCGGCCAGAGCGGCGCCAGATGAAGAATTCCGAAACTTAACGGCGCATTGATGCGGAGCACTCCGCGCGGTTTCATTGTGGCCGATGATGCAATCAGTTCGATTTCAGCGACTTCTTCAAGGAGTACCTTGGCTCGTTCAAACAGCGCTTCGCCACTTTCAGTCAGTGACATTTTCTGTGAGCTGCGATTGAGCAGCCTGGTCCCTAAATGGGATTCCAGATCGCGGATATAACGTGTCACGTTGGCAGGGGAGGTCTCCAAGGCGTTAGCCGCGCGGGCAAAACCATTCTTTCGTACCACCTCAACAAATACCTCAAGGGCGCGCATGCGATCCATCGTTTTCTTCCCGTCAGTTGATTCATAAATACTGAACGTATTATGCATTTTTATAGTATTGATGAATGCATTTGTGAGTCATATAGTGTTTCCACGGGCCGACCTAACGCGTTACAGCCCAATCAGTCAGTAAGCCAATTACCAATTTATCAATGAATAATTTCTTAGGAGCAACATCGTGAATCGATTAAATGGAAAAGTCGCCATCATCACAGGCGCAAGCGCAGGGATTGGCCGCGCCACGGCAAAGCTGTTTGCCAGCGAGGGCGCCAAACTGGTGGTCGCAGCAAGGCGTCAGGCTGAACTCGATAGTCTGGTTGCCGAAATCACAGCAGAGGGTGGCGTTGCTGTCGCCCTGGCAGGCGATGTCACCAGCGAAAGCTATGCACAAGCCCTGGGTGAACTGGCGTTGACAAAATTCGGGCGTCTCGATGTGGCTTTCAACAATGCCGGCATCCTGGGGGAAATGGGGCCAACTACCGGCGTCTCGGAACAGGGCTGGACTACGGCGCTAAACACCAATCTCACTAGCGGTTTTCTGGGTGCCAAGCATCAAATCCCGGCGATGCTGAAAACCGGCGCCGGTTCTATCATTTTCACTTCTACCTTTGTTGGCTACAGCTTTGCATTTCCCGGGGTGGCAGCCTATGCAGCCAGCAAATCCGGCCTGATCGGACTAACCCAGGCGCTGGCGGCCGAATACGGCCCGCAAGGAATTCGTGTCAATGCGATTTTACCGGGCGCAGTTGACACACAAATGTATCGCGACATGAACAATACCGCCGAATCGCAAGCGTTCATCACCAACCTGCATGCACTGAAACGCGCAGCGCAGCCGGAGGAGTTGGCGCGTTCGGTGTTGTACCTGGCCTCGGATGACTCTTCTTTTATCACCGGTACGGCTTCATTGATCGATGGCGGTGCGTCGATTACCCGTACGTAAAGCTGGCGGCGAAAGATCAGCTGACACAAGCACATGCTGACGATGCACGCGCAGCCGTCGCGACATTCAGGGCGCTCGGCGGCGGTTGGTAAGGACGAAATGCAGCGAGAGCTATATTTTCCGAAAGCTCATCCGAAATTCATTGGGCGAGACGCCAAGACGTTTTTTAAACACGATGCGCATACGGTCGGCTGTACCGAAACCGCAGTCGTATGCTATCGCCTTTAGCGCCGTGTCGGTGCTCTCAAGCAGATTGCGAGCTGTATCGACCCGTGCACGTTCGACGAATTCATGCGGCGTAACGCTAGTGAGCTGGACAAAGGTGCGCGCAAAATTACGCGCGCTCATGCCAGCGACGTCGGCGAGTCTGGCGACGGTGAAGCTTTCGCTTATATTCTCCATGACGTACGTTTGTACTTTAGTGATGGGCGACGCATCATCTGGCGGGGCACTGAGGTAAGGACTGAACTGGGATTGCCCACCTCGGCGCTGCGCAAAGACAAGCAGGCGCTTCGCAACCGCGAGTGCTATCTGCGGTCCGTGATCTTCAGCCACCATCGTAAGCGATGCATCGATGCCCGCGGTCACCCCCGCTGATGTCAGCAGGCTGCCGTCGCGAATATAAATGCGGTCAAGTTCGACTCGGGCGAGAGGGAATTGTTGCGCCAGCTGAGGCGCATTTTGCCAATGTGTAGTCACATGGCGTCCATCGAGTAGTCCGGCGTATCCAAGGGCGAAGGCACCTGTGCATATCGATCCATAGCGCTCACAACGCGCTGCGACGTTGGTCAGCCATGCGGTTAAGCGTGCATCCGGGCTTTCGCTTGGGAGAGCCGGCCCCCCGGCTACTAACGCCGTGTCGTAGCGCGCGTTCGCCTCGGCGAAAGTCGTGTCCGCCAACATGCGCATTCCGTTCGAGGCACGTACAACGCCTTCGGCGGCGCTCACCAAAGTAATCGCATACCCATCGCCAGGGGCAACGAAGCTGTTCGCTTCGGCGAAGACATCGACAGGCCCGGCAACATCAAGTGCCTGGACGCCCGGAAAGATAGCAATAGCCAGAGTGTGCATCGAAAACGCCTTTGGGGAGCAACTTCCTTAGTCCAGCTTGCACGGAAAGAAAAGTCGCGATGGCAGGATATGCCGTACGCCTGGCAGTGTACAACGCATGCTTTGCATTGTCTCGAAACCGGGCGCCATTTAAAGTGGCTTGGATAGTTTGCATGTCAGTCCGACACAGTGTTGTCGTCACCTCGGCACGCACCGACCTTGCTTCGACCGATCCTGCAATCGGCGAAGCCCAACCTGGAGAATGTAATGCACACCATGATCGCCGGTATCAAGATCCCCGACAGCAAGATGGCGCGGGAAGCAACGCAACTTGTTCGAGACATTGAATCCGACTTGTTGTTTCATCACTCGACCCGTGTGTTTTTATTTGGGGCACTAACCGGTGAGCGCAAACAGTTAAAGTACAACCCGGAGCTGCTCTACGTGGGGGCAATGTTCCATGACATGGGGTTAATGGATGCATATAGCAGCAAACACGCCCGTTTCGAAGTAGATGGTGCGAATGCCGCCCGCGACTTCCTGGCGGGGTATGGCGTTGCTGAGCACGACATTGAACAGGTATGGGATGCCATCGCGCTGCACACAACGCCGGGGATTCCACAATACAAGAAATCCGTTGTGGCTCTGGTAACGGCAGGTGTTGAAATGGACGTGCTAGGAATCGCGTACGACGATTTCACCGAAGATCAGCGAAATCAGGTGGTGCAAGCGCACCCTCGCGGCTCGAAATTTAAAGAAGGCATTATCGACGCATTCGCAAAAGGCACGATTCACAAGCCCGAGACGACCTTTGGTAACGTCAAGGCCGACGTGCTGGCGCTCAAGGATCCCAGCTATAAGCGCCTCAATTTTTGCAGCCTGATTCGTGGCTCGTCCTGGAACGACGATAACCACAACGGCGCTCGTTGTGGCGATCGCGGTCACAAGCATGGCTGAGTCTGTGTAATTAATCGCTGGCTTACGTCAGTTTGAACGGCAGCTGGCCAGGCATCTCGTGTGCCGTCGCGCTTTACGTACTTCCCGGCTCGACCAAGCGGTCTTGCCGGGAGGCTTACGTCAGCTTCGAGACGGAGAAACAACGGCTTCCACCGCGCGTCCTACCGAGAGAATGTGGTGATCGGTATTTTGAGTGCCCGCAATCATGAGTCCGACCGGTGCATCGCCCGCCTGGTGGCATGGTATCGAAAGCGCGCAGCCATCGAACAAGTTGACCACCGATGGATTACGTAGCATGCGTCCGTTAAAGCGATAGTAGCTCTCGTCATCCTTGATCACATCGGCGATGGGTGGCGCAATATCTGGTGTTGTCGGCATCAGCATCGCATCATAGCCAGCCGCGGCTCGGTTAATCGAGAGGATGAATTCGCGCCGCAGCGTCAGAAGTTCAACATAGTCTGGCGCGCTGATGGTCTCGCCAGTTTTGATTCGCGCGAGCACTCTTGGATCGTATTTATCTGCCCCGTCTTTAATATATTTGCGATGCCACGCATAGGCCTCCGAAGCCGTGATCATGCCTCGTGGATTGATGTTCGGCGCCTGCGCAAACTCGGTCATCGGCAATTCAACGATGATTGCTCCCGCCGCCGACAGCCGCGCCAACGCTGTCGTGAATGCACGTGCTACAGGGTCGGACAAATCATTCTGGAAGAATGTCTTTGGTACTGCTAGTCGTAGTCCGCGTAGTCCGCGCAATGCGGGCGCGCGAGGTAATCGAACGGCGTCGCCTGTGAGTACGGCATCCAGCAACGCACAGTCGGCAACACTCCAGGCGATCGGGCCTACCGAATCCAAGGTGGTCGATAGTGGCATCACGCCTTCGCGCGGCACGCGACGTTGCGTCGGCTTGAATCCGACCAAGCCGTTAAGCGCGGCAGGAATGCGCAGCGAGCCGCCGGTATCGGTTCCGATAGCGCCGGCAGCCATGCCGTCAGCCACCGATATACCGCCGCCTGATGTTGAACCGCCGGGAATGCGGCCGGTAGCACGATCATAAACATTCTTCGGAGTACCGTAGTGCGGATTGATACCCAGCCCTGTGTAGGCAAATTCGACCGTATTGGTGCGCCCGATGATGACTGCACCGGCCTTACGCAATCTAGCCACTACGGTCGAATCAACCAACGCCGGGGGCTGGCCGATCAGAACAGTGGAGCCTCCAAGGGTAGTTTGTCCGGCCTCGTCGAGCAGATCTTTGATTGAAATAGGTATGCCAGCAATAGGGGAGGCAACAATTCCACGACGACGCTGCGCATCGATCTCGGTCGCTATGGCACGAGCCTGTTCGGCGTAGACGGTCAGGAAGGCGCGTGAGCCCTCTCCATTTGGATCGCTGATGGCGGCTAGTGCTTCCTCAACTAATTGGCGGCTGCTCAAGGAGCCAACAGCGAGTCGGCGAGACATTTCCGTAATTGAAATGTGCCCCATGGCAGCGCTAGGAGTCGTTCTCGCAAAAGCCTCTGGCACGATTGTGCCAACTCCCGCCAGGGCTGCGTATTTGCCAGTTTTCTGCAGGAAATAACGTCGCTGAATATCCATTTGTCTCCTTTTTAATTTATTGGGCAAGGTTTTCGTGCACCCTTGCTACTTATCGACAAGCACGTGCTATGCCAGGAGCAAATAAAATGATAAACGTATGAAAAATATAGATCTCTGTAGTGCCACAAGTCGACCTAGCCATTGAAATGGATGGAAAATCGCACGCAATCGGATAGCAAGTCTGGGAAAAGTGACTAAATTCAAAAATTCTCATCAATTGGCTGAGACATCTATTGCCCCCAAAGAGGGGGAGGGCGGAAGGAGCTACCGGCCCTTTGGGATTGCGGTCTTGGCGTGGCGGTGAACCTTGGCGCTAGCCGTCGGCGTTCCGGTCGCGACCTATCTTGGCAGCGTCCTTTCGTGGCGCCCCATTTTCATGGCGATTGCTGCGTTCGGGATGCTCGGCTTCTTCGGCCTGCTTTTCGGGATGAGGGAAGCGGCTAAGGATGGCGGTGACGCGTCAGCCGGCGCCGCGCTTCACGGACTGCGCGCAATTCTCAACCCCAAGCTTCTCGGCGACGCCTTGGTGACCGTTATGGCCTACGCCGGATCGTTCGCCGCATACACGTATATCGCGCCGCTCCTAGTCCAGGTCACCTCC
>DATHMC010000016.1:0-12907 GCA_035487495.1 Undibacterium sp. | reverse complement strand
AAAGCAACTGCGTCAGGGGGTCAAGGAAAGAATGTCTGGGGTCAAGGGCTGCACGCACCTGACAGAGTTGGCGCAAATATTGCCGACTGCTGCGGTGCAGGCTTTTGCCGGCGAAGTGATTGATACGCGCGATGGGGCCGGCAGTTCCGGGCAGGACCAGCAGCCGTTTCAACTGGATCGTTGCCATGCGTTGCGGCTGGATGGCCCGGCGGTTGCGCAATATTACCCGCGGTGGGCGATTAAACCGTCTTCTGCAAATTAGTCCACAAGTTCGTTTTTAATTTTACGAATAATTTTTATTATTACTACCTCAGTGTCTGAAGGGAACTCGTATGAAAATCCATGAGTATCAGGGTAAAGAAATCCTCCGTAAATTCGGAGTGACAGTACCGCGCGGTATTCCATGTCTGACCGTTGATGAAGCTGTCAAAGCGGCAGAGACGCTCGGCGGCCCGGTATGGGTCGTCAAGGCGCAAATCCACGCCGGTGGCCGTGGTAAAGGCGGCGGCGTTAAAGTGGCAAAATCCCTGGAGCAAGTCAGGGAATACGCGAACGCGATCCTCGGCATGCAACTGATTACCCATCAGACCGGCCCTGAAGGTCAAAAAGTGCGCCGCCTGCTGATCGAAGAAGGTGCGGACATCAAGAAAGAACTGTACGTCAGCATGGTCACCGACCGCGTCAGCCAGCGCGTAGTCCTGATGGCATCCAGCGAAGGCGGGATGGACATTGAAGAAGTGGCCGAAAAACACCCGGAACTGATCCATCAGATCGCTATCGATCCTACCGCCGGCCTGCAAGACGGCGAAGCGGACGACATCGCCCGCAAGATTGGTGTGCCAGAGGCGTCCGTGGTGGATGCCCGCAACCAATTGAAAGGCTTGTACAAAGCCTTCATGGAAACCGACTGCTCCCTGGCAGAGATCAATCCGCTGATCCTGACCGGCTCAGGCAAAGTGATCGCTCTGGACGCGAAATTCAACTTCGACGCCAATGCGCTGTTCCGTCAACCGGAAATCGTTGCATACCGCGATCTGGACGAAGAAGATCCGGCAGAAATCGAAGCTTCCAAGTTTGACCTGGCCTACATCTCCCTGGACGGCAATATCGGCTGTCTGGTCAACGGTGCAGGCCTGGCGATGGCGACCATGGACACGATCAAACTGTTCGGCGGCGAGCCGGCCAACTTCCTGGACGTAGGCGGCGGCGCGACAGCGGAAAAAGTGACTGAAGCCTTCAAGATCATGTTGAAAAACCCAGGCCTGAAAGCCATCCTGGTCAACATTTTCGGCGGCATCATGCGTTGCGACGTGATCGCCGAAGGCGTGATCACCGCATCCAAGGCAGTGTCCCTGCAAGTACCGCTGGTCGTGCGCATGAAGGGCACCAATGAAGAGATCGGCAAGCAGATGCTGGCCGACTCCGGTTTGCCCATCATTGCCGCAGACACGATGGAAGAGGCAGCGCAGAAAGTTGTTGCCGCTGCTGAAGGTAAATAAATACGGCTGTCGTTCCCGCGCAGGCGGGAACCTAGCGTCTTGCAATCGATGGACAAATACTATTATGTGTATATCGTGGCAAATGGACGTAACGGTACCTTGTATACAGGTGTTACTTCTGATTTGATCAAGCGAATATGGGAACACAAAAATAAATTTGTCGCAGGATTTTCCAGACAACACGGCGTTGACCAATTGATGTGGTTTGAGCAGCACGAAGAAGTTGAACAAGCAATTATTCGTGAGAAACAAATCAAGAAATGGAATCGCGAGTGGAAGGTCCGATTGATTGAAAGTGCTAATCCTTATTGGAACGATCTGTATTTGAGCTTTACGGCATAAAGACACTGGGTTCCCGCCTTCGCGGGAACGACAAGCGAAAAAGGAAATTAAATGAGCATCCTGATCAATAAAGACACAAAAGTCATCACCCAAGGTATTACCGGCAAGACCGGCCAATTTCACACACGCATGTGTCGCGATTACGCCAACGGCAAAAATTGCTTCGTGGCCGGCGTGAACCCGAAAAAAGTCGGTGAAGATTTCGAAGGCATTCCTATTTTCGCCAATGTCAGCGAAGCCAAGGCAGCCACCGGCGCGACCGTTTCCGTCATCTACGTACCGCCTGCAGGCGCTGCAGCGGCGATCTGGGAAGCGGTAGAGGCCGATCTGGACCTGGCAATCTGCATTACTGAAGGCATCCCCGTGCGCGACATGATGATGTTGAAAGACCGCATGGCAAAAGCCGGCAGCAAGACCAAATTGCTCGGCCCTAACTGCCCAGGCCTGATCACTCCGGACGAAATCAAGATCGGCATCATGCCTGGCCATATCCACCGCAAGGGCCGTATCGGCGTGGTATCCCGCTCCGGCACCCTGACGTATGAAGCAGTCGGCCAATTGACCGCACTGGGTCTGGGTCAATCTTCCGCGGTCGGTATCGGCGGCGATCCTATCAACGGCCTGAAGCATATCGACATCATGAAGGCTTTCAATGATGATCCTGATACTGATGCTGTGATCATGATCGGCGAAATCGGCGGTCCTGACGAAGCCAATGCTTCTTACTGGGTACGCGACAACATGAAGAAGCCGGTGGTCGGCTTTATCGCCGGTGTGACTGCTCCTCCGGGCAAGCGCATGGGCCACGCCGGCGCGCTGATCTCCGGCGGCGCCGATACGGCACAAGCCAAGCTGGACATCATGGAAGAGTGCGGCATCAAAGCCACCAAGAACCCGTCAGAAATGGCGCGTTTGCTGAAAGCGATGCTGTAAATTGTCGTCAGCGCAGGAATAAGAAAACAGGGAGCTCAGGCTCCCTGTTTTTTTATGTCCAAGGCCTGCCGGGAACGGCACGGATTGGTGTTTCTTCCTGAATAGGCTATCCTAAATTTTTCCATCACTTCTCGGGCCCTATCGCGCGCATGGAGTTCTTACTCAATCTCAATTGGTGGGCCGTCGGGCAAATTGTCCTGATCGACATCCTGTTGGGGGGAGACAATGCGATTGTCATTGCGCTCGCTTGCCGGAACCTGCCGCAGCATTTGCGTGTGCGCGGCATCGTCTGGGGCACGGTGGGCGCCGTTGCGATACGCATCGTGCTGCTGGCTTTTGCGGTCACGGCATTGCAGCTGCCCTATGTGAAGCTGATAGGCGGCATCCTGCTGTTCTGGATTGCCTACAAATTGCTGCTGGAAGACGGCAGCGGCCTCGATACGATACCGGCCGCCGATCGTTTGCTGACTGCCGTCAAGACCATCATGCTTGCCGACCTGGTGATGAGCATGGACAATGTGGTGGCCGTCGCCAGTGCGGCGCAGCAGGCCGGCGGAGACAACCAGTTTGCCCTGGTCATCTTCGGCATCCTGATCAGCATCCCGGTCGTGGTGTGGGGCAGCACCCTGGTCCTGGCGCTGATGCAAAAATTCCCCGTCATTGTTGCGCTGGGCGCCGCCTTGCTGGGATATCTCGGGGCCGCAATGGCGTGCTCGGATGTGGCAATATTGCCTGAACTGGAGGCGCAGCCGGCCTATCTGTTTATAACAATACCCTTGCTTGATGTTAAGCTTAGCGTACCCGGCTTGTTGGGGGCGTTTGCTATCGCGCTCTTCGCTGTTGCCGTTAAACACAGGAAAGCCGTTTAATTTTTATTATTTACTCATATTCATGCCCTTTCTGCACGTACTGGAATACAGCGGCCTCAGCGACATAGGGCAGGTTAGAACGCATAATGAAGATGCGATAGAAATCTGCCCCGAGTCGGGCTTTGTCGTGCTCGCCGATGGCATGGGGGGGTATAACGCGGGCGAAGTGGCCAGCACAATGACCACCGACGTGATCGCCAAGGCCCTGAAGTCCAAGTTGCGTTCGCACTGGGCACAGGTATTTCCGGGCTCCACCGCTACCGTCAAGCGCTGGATTCGCGACGCCGTCCAGGCGGCCAACGACAGCGTGATTGAGGCCGCCCAACTCAATTCCGAGTATGCCGGCATGGGCACCACCGTGGTCGTGGCCCACTTCCACCAGAATGTGCTGCTGGTCGCGCATGTGGGCGATTCGCGCGCCTACCGTTACCGCGCCGACTACCTGACGCAGATTACCCATGACCACTCGGTGCTGCAGGCGCAGATCGATGCCGGCCTGATCAGCGCCGAATTTGCGCAGTTTTCCCCCATCAAGAACCTGATCACGCGCGCCGTTGGCGTGCAGCATGAGATCGACACCGAGATCACGGAGCACGCGCTGGCAGAGGGCGACATCTACCTGCTATGCTCGGACGGATTGACCGATATGCTGAATCATGATGAAATTCATGCCATCATGGCACAGCACGCAAGCGATCTTGGACAATGCTGCCAGGCCCTGGTAGGCAGCGCCAATGCCAACGGCGGGCGCGATAATATTTCAGTGGTGTTGTGCAGGGTCAAAGAGTTGCGCCAGCGCTCCTTTATCGACCATATTTTTGCCGCATAGGCCCCCGTTACCGAGAACGCATTCATAAGAGAATAATGGTCAAAATCATTGTCACCTATAACGGCTTGATCCAGCAGGAGCTGGGTTTCAGCAAGCCGCGCATTACGATAGGCAGGCGGCCGTCCAATGATGTCGTGATCGACCACCTGACGGTCAGCGGCCAGCATGCGGCGGTGGATAGCACGTCGCAGGGCTCGTTCATCCTGGACCTGGGCAGCACCAACGGCACCATGATCAATGGCCAGCCCATCAAGAAGCACATGCTGCAAAGCGACGATGTGATCGACATCGGCAAATACAAGCTGCATTTCAAGCTGGAGGCGGACCAGGCGGGCAGCCAGCCCCCGGCAGCGCCCGCAGCCAGCCCGGCCCACGCGGACGGCGCAGCGCTACCTGCCGCCAAAATCAAGGTGCTGACCGGCGCCAATGCGGGCCGCGAGCTGGTGCTGAGCAAGCCGGTGACGACCCTGGGCAGCCCGGGGGTGCTGGTGGCCGCCATTACCCGGCAACAACAAGCCTATTACATCGCGCATGTGGAGGGCAGCACCTTCCCCAAAGTCAACGAGCAATTCATCGCTACGCAGCCAGTGCAATTGGCGAATGGGGATGTGATTGATTTTTCGGGGACGCGGATGGAGTTTTGTTTGGGGTGACAATAGCCGGCAAGTGAGAGGTTATTGTGTTTAGCAACGCTTATATACGTAAAAAAGCAGCCAAATGGCTGCTTTTTTTATCGGCCCATGCTTCCCAAATCAGGTGCCGGAGCAACTCGCCGGCAAGTATTTCTGTTTGGCGTCGGATGTACAGGTAAACGGGAAGGCGGGAGTGCCGGCGATGGCGGGGGGAGGGGTGAAGGTAATTTTCTTGCCCTGGACGTCGGCGCCAACGCCGGCGTTGTTCATCGTTACGATGATGACGCCGGTCGTCGCGGTAGTGACTGCGGACGAATATTTGCCGGTGACGCCGGCGCCTACGCCCGCCGAGATATCGGTCGCAGTCGGGTAGATGCCGTTTGTTTGGGCAAACTCTGAAATGGCCGTTTTCATGCCCTCGGCGACAGTAAACGCTTCCGCAACCTGGGAGCGCTGCACGAAGTCGCTATACACCGGAATTGCATACGCACACAGAATAGCGACGATTGCAACGACGATCATCACCTCGATCAATGTGAAACCCTTTTGCATGGTTTGCACTACCTGCAAAGAGCGGGTACGCCGCTTGATATTCATGCCGGAATTCCTCCAGGTGAGTGACTCTTAAGCAATCCATAATGTTGCCAGGCCTGAGCTTTTCATGGCAAATATCATGCCTGACACACAATGTTGATTTTAAATGCTTTTTTACTATGCTTTCCTGGTTTTGACGAAAGTGACACAAATAAAAAAACGCGGCCTTAAGGCCGCGTTTTTTGTCATACAGAATTAGCTATTAAGTACCTGTGCATGTTTTCGGCAGGTATTTTTGTTTTGCAGTTGAAGTGCAAACGAATTGGAAGTTCGTCGCGCCAGCGACGGTAGCTGGTGGCGTGAAAGTGATGGTAGCCCCTGCAACGTCGGCACCAACGATACCGGCTGCCTTCATTGTGACAATCACGACGCCAGTACCTGCAGTTGTTACTGCATCAGAATATTTACCGCCGACACCGGCGCCGATGCCATTGGCAATATCCGTAGCGGCAGGATAAACGCCATTGGTTTGCGTAAATTCCGAGATCGCGGTTTTCATGCCTTCCGCTGCAGTAAACGCTTCGGATATTTGAGCACGTTGCGTGTAATCGTTGTAGGCCGGCAAGGCGACAGCAGCCAGAATACCGATAATGGCAACCACGATCATCAATTCGATCAATGTGAAACCCTGTTGAGCGGCGTTGACTGCCTTCATAGAGAGGTTGCGTTGAGTAGATTTCATTTGGGACTCCTGTAAATAATGGCTGCGAAACAAATCAAATGTTTGATGTTGCTCAAAAGTAATAGCAAATACCATGCCTGAAGAAAAATTGTGACCGAGCTATTTCATTGGCCAAATTTTGGCAATCCATTGGGTTGATATTGAAATAATAGGTAAAAAATGCCCAATCTGCGGAATTCAACAAACGGCCTTTTGACTCGCACAACCCAAAATTGTTAACTTATTCGGATACTGATCAATATGACGCAAATAAAAAATGCGGCCCAAAGGCCGCATTTTTATAATATAGAATTAACTATCAAGTACCTGTGCATGTTTTCGGCACGTATTTTTGTTTTGCAGTTGAAGTGCAAACGAATTGGAAGTTTGTCGCACCAGCGAGGGTAGCTGGCGGCGTGAAAATGATGGTTTTACCAGCTACGTCGGCACCGACGATACCGGCCGCCTTCATCGTAACAGTCACAACACCACTACCAGCAGTTGTTACAGCATCAGAATATTTACCACCAACACCGGCACCTACACCGTTGGTAATATCAGCAGCGGCAGGATAGACACCATTGGTTTGCGCAAATTCCGAGATCGCTGTTTTCATGCCTTCCGCTGCCGTAAAGGCTTCGGAGACTTGAGCACGCTGTGTGTAATCGTTATAGGCAGGCAGAGCGACAGCCGCCAGAATACCGATAATGGCAACCACGATCATCAATTCGATCAATGTG
This sequence comes from Undibacterium sp., assembly GCA_035487495.1. GTDB lineage: Bacteria > Pseudomonadota > Gammaproteobacteria > Burkholderiales > Burkholderiaceae_D > Undibacterium. The sequence goes on along the minus strand of DATHMC010000016.1, from coordinate 5,808 downwards.
AAACCCTGTTGAGCGGCGTTGACTGCCTTCATGGAGAGGCTGCGTTGAGTAGATTTCATTTAGAGCTCCTGTATGTGGTGATTCCGAAACAAATCAGATGTTTGATGCTGCCCTTTCCTCTCAGCAAATAGCGTGCCTACGGTTTTTACCCGACTTTAAATGTCTTTTCATCCATTTTTCTTTGGAGCAGGGGGGAAATTATTTGGCAATTTAGAAACTACTGCCGAATTTAAGGTGTAGGACTGACAAATTTTGTCGGTATTGACAAAGTTTTGCATAAAAAATAGCGTGGCACCGGACTTAATGCCGTTCGGTTAAGCATCAATTCTCTAGTTTGTCGTCCCCGCGCAGGCGGTGAAGCAGGAGGGTTAGAGCAGCATGCTGCTCGCCTGCGTACGGCGCTCCCTTGCAAGGGAGCGTTCCTTCCCTATAGGGACACAGGGGGACCCAGTGGCTTTCGTCGAACGACGCTAGGTTCCCGCCTGCGCGGGAACGACAGGTATAGGGGATTTAGTTTTTAACCGACAGCATTGCAGCACTGGATTTGGATTGTGGTAGCGATATTTTTCAGGCAATTAAGTGAGTTTTATGAATATCGGCTGCAAATGCGGCAAATAGTTTGAGCTGAAGAAATCTTCTGTTGCTATCATGCTGAGCTTGATCGTCATTGCCTGCCAAAAACTATAATGCCTGCCGAAAAACACATCCATCGTTCCCTGATGATCTTTGGATTGCTGCTTGCCGCTTCCTATCTCCATCCGCTGCACATCCACCCGTTCCGCACCTATTACCATGATGCGCTGAGCCTGCTGGGCCTGCTGCTGGCATTTGCATTTCTGGCAATTCCGAAAAAGCCGCAACTGAATTTACCCGGGATATTGTGGGTGCCGATGGCAATAGCCTCGCTGATCGCGGCGCAATTATTGTCCGGCTTGATAGTCCATCGCTGGGAGGTGTTGATCCCCATTGCCTATCTGTTGCTGGCGGCGCTGGCGATGGTGTATGGCGCCAGCGTGGCGGCGACGCCGGGCGGCGATCAAAAAATTTGCCTGACCCTGGCCGTGGGATTCTTGCTGGCGGGGCTGCTGTCGGTGGCGATGCAGAATATCCAGTTCCTCGGGCTGGATTTGTCGCCGGCGGTGATGTTTATGTCGCATCAGGCCAATGCGGTATTCCGGCCCTACGCGAATGTGGCGCAGCCGAATCAACTGGCGCTGCTATTGTGCATGGCACTGGCGTCGGTATGGTGGCTGTATCGGCAGGCGCGTTTGCCGGCCTGGGTTGCCGGCGGCCTCGCGCTGTTCCTGATATGGGGGCTCAGCCTGACCCAGTCCCGGATAGGCTGGATCATCGCTCCCGCCTTTGTCCTGATGGTGTGGCCGCGCGCCGGGCAGCAAAGGCCGGTAAGCAGAATGCTGCTGCTGGGCCTGCTGCTCGCCTACATCGGCTGTGTGCTGGCAATACCTGCGCTGGCGGCGCTGGTAGGTGTGGACGCCAGCTCGGTTACTGAGCATGTCGGCGGCCGCTCCGAGCGCATGGTGCTGATGCAGCAAGCCTTGCACATGAGTTTGCAGCATCCTTGGTTTGGCATCGGCTGGTTCGGCTTCGGTTCCGAACAGGTGCGGATTGCCGCCGACTTCACGCCCACCACCTATGCCGAGCATGCGCACAACCTGGTGCTGAACTTTGCGGCGGAATTGGGCTGGCCGGCGACGCTGGCGATAAGCGCCGTATTGCTGGCCTGGTTTTTCAGCATCTACCGGCGCGCCGGCGGTTCAACGTCCATGCGCTTCGCCAGCCTGATTTTTTTCGCGGCGCTGGTGCACAGCATGGTGGAATTCCCGCTGTGGTATGCATTTGTGCTGATCCCGGTAGCGGTACTGATGGGCATGGTGCACCAGATGCACTGGCATACGGCGCCGGCGCCGGCCGCGCGCGGCGGCATCGTGGCTGTCGTCATCGCGTCCATTTGCGGGATGGCCTTGATGACGCTGGATTATCAAAGAGTACAAGATGGCTTCAATGCCTTGCGGCTGCAGAAGGAGGGCTATAGCTTCGACAAGAAAGCCCTGGAGCAGCCGGCATTTACTGTGTTCCCGTATTTCTTCGACTATTTCAAATTGATGGCTGTGCAACCGCATGAAGGCATGTCGGTGCAGGAGATCGCCTTTGTCGAGGATGCCAGCCGCCGCTTCGGTTTTGTGCATTCGCTCAATACCATGGCGGAAGTGTATGTGCTGAACGGCCAGCCGGACAAGGCGCTACGCACGATGATCACCTTGCAGCGCCTGCATCCTTTTTCCTACAATCCGTATTACGACTATTGGAAGGCCAAGGGAGCGATAGACCCGTCACGTTACGGCAAGGTATTCCGGCAAATGCCGGCGCGCGAGGCGGAGCAAGGGGGTTGAGTTAAAATTCTAAGCCGGAAATTTTAATGCAATCCAGTTAAGGCACAACAACCAATCCGCGTCATTCCCGCGCAAGCGGGAATCCATTTCTTTCCGGAGTCACCAATGGGTCCCCCTGTGTCCCTATGGGAGTGAACGTTCCCTTGTAAGGGAACGTCGTTACGCAAGGGAGCAGCATATTGCCCTACGCCGGGCGCCTCGAAACCCCTGCTTCACTGCTTGCGCGAGGACGACGCTTTGAGGTTTGCGGCTTCTCCTATTTGCGTATGTCCTATTTATTATTAGCCACTAAATCAACCATCAATCAGGCTGACCCAGTCGCCGGATTTGCCGCCGTGCTTCTCCAGCACCCGCACGTCACCGATCACCATGCCGCGGTCTACCGCCTTGCACATATCGTAGATGGTGAGCAGGCCGACTTGCACTGCGGTCAAGGCTTCCATCTCCACCCCGGTCTTGCCGACTGTTTCCACTTGCGCGGTGCAGCTGACGCTGGCTTTTTGCTCGTCAATGCTAAAATCCACCGCGACCCGGGTCAGCGCCAGCGGATGGCACAGCGGAATCAGGTCGGCAGTGCGCTTGGCGGCCATGATCGCGGCGATGCGCGCGATGCCCAGCACATCGCCCTTCTTGGCGTTGCCTTGCTGGATGATGGCCAGGGTTTCCGGCTTCATGCGGATATGTCCGCTGGCGATGGCGATGCGATGGGTTTCTTTTTTTTCTGCGACATCCACCATATGGGCTTGCCCGGTGCTGTCAAAATGGCTTAGCTCATTGGAGGAAGCGTTTGGAATATCGTTTTTGGGTGGAGTTGCCATTATTGAAAAATATGAAACAATGCGTGAATAGAAGGAACGTCCTGCCTCTGAAAGTATCATAGCATTGTGAAACCCATATCCCTTATGCCTAAATTGAAATTATTGCCGGTATTGCTCAATACGGCGGCGGCGCTCGGCTTTTGCCTGTTTTCCGTTACTACCGCGCCCAGCACGGTATTTGCGCAAAATCTGCCGACACTGGGAGATACCGAGCGCGAGGAATTGTCGCCGCTGATGGAGCGCAAGCTGGGCGAGCAAATCATGCAGGGCGTGAGGACCGATCCTGATTACATGGACGACGGGCCGGTCCTGGAGTATCTGAACAAGCTGGGCAATTCCCTGCTGGCAAGCCGCCCGGAAGCGCGCGGCGAAGCCGTGTATAACTTTGAATTTTTTGCGGTGCGCGACCCGGTCTTGAATGCATTCGCGTTGCCCGGCGGATTTATCGGCATGCACTCCGGCCTGATCCTGGCGGCGCAATCCGAATCCGAGCTGGCCTCGGTGATGGGGCATGAAATCGGCCACGTTGCCCAGCGGCATATCGCGCGCATGATAGGCAGCCAGCGCCAGGATGCGCTGATCCCGATCGCGGCGATGATACTCGCGGCGCTGGCGGCAAAATCCAGCCCGGACGCTGCGATGGCATTGGCGGCGGGCGGCCAGGGCCTGGCGATACAAAGGCAGCTCAACTTCAGCCGCGACGCGGAGCGCGAGGCGGACCGGGTAGGTTTCCAGATTTTGCGCGATGCGGGCTACGATACCTCCGGCATGGTGGCTTTTTTTGGCCGCCTGCAGACGGCCACGCGCAACTATAACGATACCGCACCGCCTTATTTGCGCAGCCACCCGCTGACCACGGAGCGGATAGCCGACATCCAGGCGCGCCAGGCTGGCCAGCGCTACAAACAGCATGTCGACGGCCTGGATTTTTTCCTGGCCCAGGCCAGGGTCAGGGTGCTGCAGGATAGCGGCACCCAGGGCTTGATGGATGCCGCGGTCCTGTTCGAGCAGCAACTGAAAAACCAGAAAGAGATAGACCGGATAGTCGGCAGGTACGGTCTGGCGTTTGTCGCCTACAAGCAGCACGACTATGCCAGGGCGCAGACCCTGCTGGACGAAGTGACCAGGCAAGTGCAGCAGAATGCCAAGTACAGGAACGTGTTCAAGGAAACCAGCGCCTTTGCCGACTTGGAAATCGATATCAGGATCGCCAACAAGCAGCCTGAGCTGGCTGTCAAGGAGGCGCAGGAGGCGATGCAATTGCTGCCTTTGTCGCGCGGCATCGCGCGGCAATATGCGGAGGCATTGCTGGCGGCCAAAAGGGAGGAAGACGCTGCCCGTTTTCTACGGGACCAGGTGCAGCTCTACAGGCAGGAGCCCGACTTGTACAAGCTGCTGGCGAAAGCCTATTCGGCACAAGGCAAGCAGGCGCTCGAGCATATGTCGCTGGCGGAATCCTATGCGCTGAACGGGGCCTTGCCGGCGGCCATACAGCAGCTGGACATTGCCCGCCGCTCACCGGATGCGCAATATTACGACCAGGCGGTCATCGACGCCCGCGAGCGCGAGTGGAAAGAGAAACACAAGCAGGAACTGGAAGACGAAAAAAAGCGCAAGTAAATTTTAGACCCATTCGCACACCAATTTAAATGTTAGCGGCCCCTAGTCCGATTGCGGTGTAGAGACAAAACCAAAGCGCTGCGCCAGTTCTGCCAGTTCGGCATGCCGCACCGGGATCTGTTGGTGATACGGCGCATTCAATCGCATTGTTAATGCCTCGGCAGGGGCGTCTGCTTGATTGTCCGGCTGCTCCAGCCATACCAAAATCTGTTCATCGTCGGGCGGGTGGCCATCCAGCCGCAATTGTTTCAGGCAGGTCGCCATATCCCTGTCATCCACTTGCGCCAGCATCTTGCCGGATTGCAAAATCAGCTGGCCATTCCGGGTCAGCCAGGCTTGCTCGATGCTCACGAGAGGCGCTCCCGTGTGCAGCATGAAACCATGTTCGGGAGAGGTACGCGCGATGTATGGGGTCGCGTCCAGGTTCACATACACCCTTTGCGGGCCGTTCTGGAAATACCAGCGCCCTTGCTGGTCCTGCTGATAGTTGCGGTTGATAAAGCCGAGCAGCGTTGCATGCGCAATCTTGTCCCCGGGTAATTTCAATGCCTGCGCGCGTTCATCCCGCATGCGCCACACGCCGCGCGCATCCAGCGCCAGCCAACCGTAACAATGCGGGACATTCGGCCAGCGGGCCATGGCTTGCTTGACTATGTCGTCCATCTTGAGCCTCCTGGTTACGAACACTACACTAGGATTTGCCTTCAAAGAAATTCAACATCTTTTGAGGCAGCCAGTCTATGCTGCCGGGCATTGTTCCTGCGGCGAAACCCACGTGGCCGCCGGATTCAGGATATTCCAGTATCACCGCGGCAGATGCTTTGCGCGGCAAATGTTCGCCGGGCAGGAAGGGGTCGTTCTGCGCGTTCAGCACCAGCGTCGGTAGTGTGATATCCGTCAGTATATGCTTCGCGCTGGCCCTGTCCCAATAATCTTCCGTGTTACGGTAGCCGTGCAGG
>DATHMC010000015.1:0-8886 GCA_035487495.1 Undibacterium sp. | reverse complement strand
TGGCCAAGGCGCGCGGACGCAACCGCATAGAAACCGTAGACCCGAATTAAGCAGCGTCAAAACAGGCAGGCTTTTCCCAGAAATCCTTGCGTATCCGACCGCCACGCCAGTCCGGTAGACGCCAGGCTGCGCGACAAACGCGGTATCGGACAAGTAGTCGACAGGAATCCACGCAAGCGAAAAGAACATGCATTCCTGCCAGTGATGCGACTCTTAAAATGCCGCTATGCCGGTTTGCGCACGGCCCAGTATCAAGGCGTGGATATCGTGCGTACCTTCATAGGTATTGACCACTTCCAGGTTCACCAGGTGGCGGGCAATGCCGAATTCATCGGAAATGCCATTGCCGCCCAGCATGTCGCGTGCGGTCCGGGCGATATCCAGGGATTTGCCGCAGGAATTGCGCTTCATGATGGACGTGATCTCCACCGATGCCGTGCCTTCGTCTTTCATCCTGCCCAAACGCAGACAACCCTGCAAGGCCAGAGTAATTTCAGTCTGCATGTCGGCCAGTTTCTTTTGCACCAGTTGGTTAGCCGCCAATGGACGGCCGAACTGCAGCCTGTCCATCGTGTATTGACGCGCGGTATGCCAGCAGAATTCCGCTGCGCCCAACGCGCCCCAGGCAATGCCGTAACGTGCAGAATTCAGGCAGGTGAACGGCCCTTTCAGCCCCTCGACCTTCGGCATCAGGTTTTCTTCCGGCACAAATACTTCGTCCAGCACGATTTCACCGGTGATCGAGGCACGCAAGCCTATCTTGCCGTGGATGACAGGCGCCGACAGGCCCTTCCAGCCCTTTTCCAGGATGAAGCCGCGGATGCGGCCGTCATCCGTCTTGGCCCACACTACAAAGACATCGGCGATGGGGCTATTGGTGATCCACATCTTGGCGCCGCTCAGCGAATAGCCTCCCGGCACGGTCCTGGCACGGGTCACCATGCTGCCAGGATCGGAACCGTGGTTGGGTTCGGTCAAGCCAAAGCAGCCTATCCATTCACCTGTCGCCAGCTTGGGCAGGTATTTTTGCTTCTGCGCTTCGCTGCCGAATTCATTGATGGGCACCATCACCAGCGAACTTTGTACGCTCATCATCGAGCGGTAGCCGGAATCGACGCGTTCCACTTCGCGCGCGATCAGGCCATAGCAGACATAGTTCAGGCCGGCACCGCCGTATTCAGTCGGGATGGTGGAGCCCAGCAAACCCAGCGCGCCCATTTCGCGGAAGATAGCCGGATCGGTCTTTTCATGACGGAAGGCTTCCAATACGCGCGGAGCAAGTTTTTCTTCACAATATACGCGGGCAGCCTCTTGCACCATGCGCTCATCGTCGCTCAACTGCGACGACAATAGCAAGGGGTCTTCCCAATGAAATGCGGCTTTGGCCATCTGGTTCTCCTGATTTCTATGTAGTAGTTTATTTTACTGCTTATGTTTTAGCGACAAACCTAATTGTGCCCGACGCGACAGCCACAGGCTGGGGCGATACCTGGGATCGCCGGTATAGGCCAGCATATTCTGTAATATCGTGAGTATACGCGATGCGCCGAGTTTGTCGCCCCATGCCAGCGGGCCAAACGGGTAGGCTAGTCCCAGCTCCACTGCCACATCCAGGTCATCCGGCGTACAAATACCTTGTTGCGCCATGTCGCACGCGATATTGACGATGCATGCCAATACCCTTTGTACAATAAAGCCCGGGCTGTCCTGGATCAGGCTCACGCCCTGCCCGCTTTGCAGCAACAGGGCCCGCGCCTGCAGTGCTATGCCGGCGTCGGTGCCGGGGTTGCTCATCAGGCTCACATGCCCCTGGCAATCCAGCAGGCTGTCTATGCCCAGCGTGCGACGCGCATCCAGCTTTTGCCTGACGACGCAAGTGCTGACGTCTTCACCCAAAGGGCTGACCAGGCACAGCGATTCGGCAGAGGGTGCGGGCGTATTTTCTACATTCGCGCCGCAACGCTCCAATAAGGCGCGCACATGCATTGCGGCGTCCGGATTTTCCGGGCTGACCCACACCCAGCCGCTCCAGGCGCCGGCAGCCACCGGCGCTGCGATATCACTGGCAAGCGCTGGTTTACCGTCCTGATAGCTGTAGAAACCGCGTCCGGTCTTGCGGCCCAGTAGGCCGGCCTGCAATCTCTGCGCGGTGATCACACTCGGGCGATAGCGCGGCTCCTGATAATACTGCTGGTAGATAGACTCCATCACCGGATGCGACACATCCAGCCCGGTCAGATCCAGCAACTCGAACGGCCCCAGGCGAAAGCCCGCCGCCTCATGCATGACGGTATCGATCACCGGAAAATCTGCGACGCCCTCCTGCAGTATGCGCAGGGCCTCGGTACCGTATGCGCGGCCGGCGTGATTGACAATGAAGCCCGGCGTATCCTTGGTCATCACCGGCCGGTGCCCGGTCTTATGCGTGAATTCTATCAGCCGCTGCGTCACCTCCGGCTTGGTCAGCAAACCGGCGATCACTTCCACCACTTTCATCAGCGGTACCGGATTAAAGAAATGCAAGCCGGCGACGCGTTCCGGTTTGCTGGCGCCCGCGGCAATTGCGGTCACCGACAGCGACGAGGTATTGGTCGCCAGTATGCAATCGGCGCCGACGATATTTTCCAGTTGCCGGAACAAGTCGCGCTTGAGGTCCAGTTTTTCGATGATGGCCTCTATCACAATCTCGCAATCGGCCATATCGTTTAAAGACGCGGCGACCTGCAACCGCTGTTCCGCAGTGTGGAACTGCTGCTCGGAGAGTTTGCCTTTTTGCAGCAGCTTTTCCCATTGTGCGACCACTGCCGTGCGCGCACTGCCGGCAGCGTCAGGCTGCACATCAAATAACTTCACCTGCATCCCGGCCTGTGCCGCGATCTGCGCGATACCGCGTCCCATCGCTCCCGCGCCTACGACTCCTACGACGGCTGAAATTGCTGACAATTTACGCTCCTTGTTTAGTCCGGCACGATAGCGGTCACCTCTATCTCCACGCGTGCCTGGTCCTCTATCAAGCCGGCGACCTGTACGGCGGTCATGGTTGGATAATGGCGGCCTATGATTTCACGATAAGCCAGTCCCAGCTCTTTGTAGGCTGCCACATATTCTTTCTTGTCTATCACATACCAGGTCATGCGCACGATGTGCTCGGGCCGGGCATCGGCTTGCGCCAGCACTTCCACAATATTTTTCAATGCCTGCCTGACCTGGCCGGCAAAATCGCCAGTCGGGAATTGCTGTTGCGCATCCCAGCCTATCATACCGCTAACGCACACAATACGCCCGCGGGCGGCAATTCCGTTCGCGTAGCCTTTGGGGCGCGCCCATCCCGGCGGTTGCAAAAATTCCATACTTTATCCTCTCGATTTATTCTTCCTGCCTGCTTTGCGCTATCTTTATTGCGCCTTCAGGATTTCCCTGGCGATAATCAATTGCTGCACCTCGCTGGCTCCCTCATAAATCCGCAGCGCGCGGATCTCTCGGTACAACCGCTCCACCGGCATCTCGCTCACCACGCCCAGACCACCGAAAATTTGCACCGCCGCGTCTATCACCTGCTGCGCAGTTTCAGTCGCGGTCAGCTTGGCCATCGCCGCTTCCTTGGTAACCCGTTCGCCCTGGTCACGTTGCCAGGCGGCGCGATAGGTCAGCAGTGCCGATGCATCGATGCCGGTCGCCATCTGCGCCAGCTTGGCCTGGGTCAGCTGGAAATCCGCCAGGGTCTGCCCGAACATCTTGCGCGACATCGCCCTGTGCAATGCCTCGTCCATGGCGCGCCGCGCAAACCCCAGCGCTGCGGCGGCAACCGAAGTGCGGAACACATCCAGCGTCGCCATCGCCACCTTGAAACCCTGGCCGGCCTCGCCCACGCGATTGCCGATGGGAATACGGCAATTCTTGAATCGCAAGCGCGCCAAGGGATGCGGCGCTATCACATTGATACGCTCCTCGATCTCCAGGCCGGGCGTATCCGCGTCCACAATAAATGCAGAAATCCCTCGCGCGCCCGGCGCTTCGCCGGTACGCGCAAACAGCACATAGAAATCGGCGATGCCGCCATTGGAAATCCAGGTTTTCTCGCCGTTCAATACATAGTGACCGCCGTCTGCATCCTGCACCAGCTCAGCCGAGCATTGCATTGCCGCCACATCGGACCCGGCCTCCGATTCCGACAGCGCAAATGCGGCAATCGCCTCGCCGCGCGCGACGCGGCCCAGATAGGCCTGCTTCTGTTGTTCACTGCCGAACAGGCTGATCGCCCCCGACCCCAGCCCCTGCATCGCAAATGCAAAATCGGCCAGGCCGGAGTGGCGCGCGAGGGTTTCACGTATCAGGCAAATAGTGCGGGTGTCGATCGCATCCTGTGCCGCCCCATAAGCGACGCCGCCTATCGCGTATCGGAGCCAACCGGCGCGCCCCAACTGGCGCACCAGGTCGCGGCAGGCCTGGTCCACATCATGCGCATGATCCTGCGCGATATGCCGACTGCACCATGCGTCCAGACTGGACTCCAGTTCCTGGTGCGTCTTCGCAAAAAAAGGCCAGCGCAAATAAGTCTTGTCCGACATGGTTCTAGTCCCCCTCAAATACCGGTTTTTGTTTGGCAGCGAAGGCATGGTAGGCACGATGGAAATCATTCGTCATCATGCAGATCGCCTGTGCCTGCGCCTCTGCCTCTATCGCCTCATCGACACCCATATTCCACTCCTGCTGCAGCATTTTCTTGGTCATGCCGTGCGCAAAATTGGGACCGTCTGCCAGATCTTTCGCATATGCCTGCGCATCGGCCTGCACATCCTCTGGACTGCTGAGGCGGTTGAAGAAGCCCCAGCGTTCGCCCTCCTCGCCAGACATCGCGCGTCCGCTGTACAACAGATCGGCGGCCCGGCCCTGCCCTATCACGCGCGGCAGCAATGCACATGCGCCCATATCGCAACCTGCAAGCCCGACCCTGGTAAACAAGAATGCAGTCTTGCTGCGCACCGTACCGAAGCGGATATCAGAGGACAGTGCCAGGATGGCTCCGGCGCCGGCGCAGATACCGTCTACCGCGGCAATCACGGGTTGCGGACAAGCACGCATGGCCTTCACCACATCGCCTGTCATGCGGGTGAAGGCCAGCAGGCCCGGCATGTCCAGCTTGGTCAGCGGGCCAATAATTTCATGCACATCGCCGCCGGAACAGAAGTTCTCGCCGGCGCCGACAATCACGATGGCCTTGACGTCGTCGGCATAGGCCAACGCGCGAAACAATTCGCGCAATTCAGCGTAAGAATCAAAGGTCAGCGGGTTTTTACGCTCGGGGCGGTTCAGGGTGATCGTCGCGACGCCCGCCGCCGCCTCATATAGAAAATGACTGGCCCGATAATCGGCCAGGCTGTTGCGGTTGCCAGGCAGTTGCTGCGGCTGGCCGGGTAGATACTTCATGGTGTTATTCCTCTGTAACGTGTACGTCATTCACATGACTCTTCACCTTGGACAATAATTCAAACAAGCTGTTTTTTTGATCGGCCTGCAAGCCGGAGAACACGTCCGCCACCCACTCCTCGTGGACCGCCGCCATGCGCTTGAAAGCGCGGCGCCCAGCCGCGGTCAGCTTGACACTGTATGCGCGCCTATCCTTGGCGTCGGCCACGCGCACCACCAGCTTCTCCTGTTCCAGCTGATCGGTAATGCCGGTGACATTGCCGCCGGTGACCATCATTCGTTTGGACAGCTCTCCCATGCGCAAGCCTTCCGGATGTCTTTCCAGTTGCGCCATCAGGTCAAAACGCGGCAGCGTAACGCCGAACTCGCTGCGCAAGCGGCCGCGTATCTGGTTTTCTATCAGTACCGTGCACGACAACATGCGCAGCCACAGCTTCAGCGAGTGGTGATGTTCCTGGGTGACCCTGGTTTCCAGGTCGTAGACCGGCATCGTATCCGCGGCCAGGTCGGCGCCGTTTTTCCGCACTTGGGAGTTTTTCATTTTTTCACCTGGTTACATCACTTCCCCGCCTGCCACGGCGATAGACTGGCCATTCATCGCCGATGCGCCAGGCAAGCACAACCACGCGACCGCATTGGCCACTTCCGCCGGCTGCACCAGCCGCTTCTGCGGATTGGCTGCCGCCAATTCCGCCCTGGCCTGCTCCTCGCTGCGGCCGGTCTTACTGACTATCGTGGCAACTGCGTCCCGGACAATATCGGTTTCTGTATAGCCAGGGCAGATTGCGTTCACGGTCACGCCTTTGCTGGCGACTTCCAGCGCCAGCGAACGCGTCAAGCCAATCACGCCGTGCTTGGCGGCGCAGTAGGCTGCGACGTAGGCATAACCGGTCAAACCCGCCGTGCTGGCAATATTCACGATGCGCCCCCAACCGGCCAGCAGCATCGCGGGCAAGACCTGTTGCGTGCAATGAAAGGTTCCGGTCAGGTTGACCGCCAGCATTTGCTGCCACAGCTGCGCGTCGGTTTTCTGGAAAGGCGCCGAGCGGGCTTGCCCTGCATTGTTCACCAGTATGTCGACACGTCCCAGGCGCACCGTCGCATGTTCAAAGGCCTGCTGCACCGATGCGCTGTCGGCGACGTCGACTGTCACATAGTTGATTTTCCCTTTGGGAAGCAACTGCCTGACGGTATTCTGTAAATTAGCCTCATCGCGACCGGCTATCGTCACGCACGCCCCCTGCTCCAGCAGGGCGGCGGCAATCGCCTCGCCGATGCCGCGCCCGCCGCCGGTGACCACAGCGTGCTTGCCGGCCAATGTGCTCGTACTCATCGTCAGCCCTCCAGTAATCTTGCCGCAATCTGCTGCGGTGTCAGACCGCTGCTGGCGGCGGCAAGCTGCCGCTCGCGCTCCAGGTTGCGCTCCAGTTGCGCCTTGCCTGCCAGGTATTGTTTGGGCCAAGGCATGTCGGCGTACCCCAGCCTGGCGGCTTCATTCAGCGTCCATGCCGGGTTGGCCAGATGCGGCCTGGCAATCGCGCACAGGTCGGCACGACCGGCGGCAATGATGCTATTCGCATGATCCGCTTCATAGATGGAGCCAACCGCTATCGTCGGTATCTGCGCCTCATTGCGGATGCGGTCGGCAAACGGCGTCTGGAACATGCGTCCAAACACCGGTTTTTCCTGTTTGCTGACTTGCCCCGACGAGCAATCGATCATGTCGGCGCCAGCCTGTTTGAAGAGCCTGGCGATCTCGACCGCATCATCCGGCGTGATCCCTCCCTCCACCCAGTCATGCGCCGAGATCCGAACGCTGATCGGTTTCCCCTCCGGCCATACGGCGCGGATCGCATTGAATATCCGCAAAGGAAAGCGGCAGCGGTTTTCCAGCGAACCGCCAAATTCGTCATCCCTGCGGTTGGTCAGCGGCGAAATAAAACTGGACAGCAGATAGCCGTGCGCGCAGTGCAATTCCAGCCAGTCAAATCCGGCCTTGGCCGCTTCCCGGGCTGCGTGCACAAAATCGGCGGTGATCCGGTTCATGTCTGCCTGCGTAGCGGCGCGCGCGGTCTGCGAAACACCTTCTATATATTGCAATTCCGACGCCGATACCAGGGGCCAGTTGCCGCTCTCCAAAGGCAGGTCTATGCCATCCCATGCTCGCCGCGTAGATCCCTTGGCGCCGGCATGCCCCAACTGCATCGCAATCTTGGCATCGGTATTGGCGTGTATAAAGTCGACGATACGCTTCCACGCCTGCGTATGCTCGGGGGCATACATGCCCGGGCAAGCCGGGGTGATGCGTGCGTCGGCTGAAACGCAAGTCATCTCGGCAAACACCATCGCCGCGCCGCCCATCGCACGGCTGCCCAGATGGACAAGATGATAGTCGCCGGCGACACCGTCCTTCGCAGAATATTGCGCCATCGGTGAAACTACAATGCGATTCTTCAGCACCACGTCGCGTAGCCTGAACGGCGTCAGCATAGGCGGGATTGCGGCGTCTCCGGCAGGCAGCGCAACGCCGGCCTGGGCATAGGCACGCTCCGTTATCCAGCGCTCAAAGCTACGCACGTACGCCGCATCCCGCACCCGCAGATTTTCGTGCGACAGGCGCTGGCTGCGGGTCAGCATCGAGTACGCGAACTGCGGCGCTTCCAGGGCAGTGTAGCGTTTGACGTTTTCAAACCATTCCATCGAGTTGCGCGCTGCGCTCTGGATTTTCAGCACTTCCACCGCGCGCACTTGCTGATAGGAATCCAGCACAGCCTGCATGCCCTCGGCACCTCGCCGTTCAAAGCAGCGCGCCAGCTCTATCGCGTCTTCCAGCGCCAGTTTGGTGCCCGAGCCTATGGAAAAATGCGCGGTGTGCGCAGCATCACCCATCAAGACCACGGGCACTTGCTTGCCATTCACGGCATTCCAGTGCACCCAGTTCTTGCAGATAATGCGCGGGAACTTGATCCAGTTCGCCGAGCCGCGCAGATGCGTGGCATTACTCATCAAGGCGTGCCCATCCAGATACTTGGCAAAAGTCTTCTCGCAAAAAGCAATCGCCTGCGCCTGGTCCATCTTGTCTATGCCGGCTTTCAGCCAGACCTCTTCCGGCGTCTCGACGATAAAGGTCGCGGTATCGCCATCGTACTGGTAGGCGTGCGCCTGGAACCAGCCGAACTCCGTCTCTTCAAAGGCAAACGTAAACGCTGGGAATGGCTTCCTGGTGCCAAGCCAGACAAAGCGGCATTTGCGCGTATCCACGTCGGGCAGGTAACTGTTTGCATAGCGGTCGCGTATGCGGCTATTCAAGCCGTCGCAGGCGATCACCAGATCGGCGTCATATTCCCGCGCAAAATCCTGGTCATCGGCGACATCGGTCTCAAATACCAGCCGGACGCCCAGTTCTTCACAGCGCTGCTGCAAGATGTTCAGCAGGCGCTTGCGGCCTATGCCGCAAAA
>DATHMC010000014.1:0-22798 GCA_035487495.1 Undibacterium sp. | reverse complement strand
GGCCCGCCGCCTGCTGCAAATCGTCGCGGAAATGGCAGAGGTAACCACAACGGACCAGCAACCGGCGGCGCATTCCACTATCATCGTCTCGGTGATCGACCAGGGGCACGGCATCCCCCCCCATGTTGCAGAAAAATTATTTTCACCCTTCTTTTCTACCAAATCAGGCGGGATGGGCATGGGTTTGAAAATCTGCCGCACCGCGATAGAATTTCATGGCGGCACGCTGACCCATCAGAATAATCCCGCTGGTGGTACTATCTTCCAGTTTTCCTTGCCTATCAACAGGCCATGAGCGGATTTAAAAAAGCGGCAAAAAACAAGCGCGCAAGAATACATACAGATAAGAACAGGGCAGCGTTAAAATTTTATAGCTGATGCCAAAGCAAAAAAGCGGCCTAAAATTTTAACGACTGACATGGAGACCGAATGCTGCACATAATTGACGACGAAGACGTAATCAGGGACTCGCTGTCCTGGCTGGCGCGTTCCCGCAGCATTGCTGTCACGACCTATGAGAGCGCCGATAAATTCCTGTTGACGCTGAACCAGCCTATGCAGTTCGATCCGCAGGGGGACTGCATCTTGCTGGATATCCGCATGGCCGGCACCAGCGGCTCCGCGCTGTTTGACTTGCTGACCGCCAGGCAATTGACCAAACGCCTGCCGGTGATTTTCCTGACCGGCCACGGCGACGTGCCAATGGCGGTGGACACGTTGAAGCGCGGCGCTTTTGATTTTTTTGAAAAACCTTTCAATGACAACAAGCTGATGGACCGGGTGCAGGAGGCGCTGGCGCAATCCATGCAGGCGGGCGCCAATGCCGTCATCCATGAAAGGCTGGCAACGCTGTCGGCGCGTGAGCGCGAAGTGCTGGACCTGATCCTGGCCGGCAAGATGAACAAGGTGATCGCCGACCAGCTCGGCATCAGCATGCGCACGGTAGAGGTGCACAGGGCGCATATTTTCGACAAGATGCAGATTAAAACAGCGGTAGAACTGGCTGGCCTGTTGAAATAGACTCGTCACTCCGATGCCCGTCGCCTCACTGCCGAACCCGGCCCTTCATTGAGCGTAGGCAGCGCAATGGGACATTTGTCGCTTTCCCGACATCACCCGCCAGCAAGCGAATGAACCGGTTCTCCGATTTTCCCGGGTGCCGATGCGCGGTTTAGTTCCGCTCGCCGAAATAAGTCTCCAGCGCACCTTTTTTGTGTGATTCATCCTCAGCTTGCCCAATTGCGGGCATTTTTTTACCCTGTTCGTCATATAAACCAGAAAATGACGCGCCAGCGTATGGCATAAATTTTGCTCATTTTCTTGCGCGGGCCAATGGCGGCTCGCCAGTATTCAATCAGGTCCGGTAACGGGCCAAGGACAACGGCGTCCCCTGGAACGGTCTTTTGACCGGATTCTCGGGACGCTTTTTTATTGCCGAAAATAATGGGCAAGACAACCGGCACCAAACGCGTCGGCCTCGGTACGCCACAAATACAGCCGGCAATTGCGGTTTCCGCGCGACTGCAATAAAAATTTGCTCAGCGAACCCAAGCTTATCGCTGGCCTTACAAAATATAGGTAACCCCATGTTGAAAGAAAAGTCGATGAGCGAGCCGCATGCCAATCCATCAAGAGCACCCCGTGTCGTTTCCAGCGATGCATTCGGTGCCTTGATCAATCTCGCCGGCCGGCAAAGGATGCTGTCGCAGCGGATTATCTTGCACGCGGTTCTGGCGTCACTAGACCATGAGGGTGCCTGGAAGACCGCTACCGGGGCACTAAGCCTGTTTCGAGAAACGCATCTCATCCTGATCCATGGAAAAGACGGCTTGCCCGGTGTATTTTTTGAAGACTTGAGGCTGGCGTATTTTGGTCCCGCACAAGGCGACCGGAAAATCAGCGAATTTATCGGCCTGGCGGACAAAGTGCTAAGCCATATGCAAGGGGCGGCGCGCCAGACCACCGGCTTGCTGGCTGAACTGATCGGCAGCGCCACCCCCATTATAGAACTGCTCAACGACATCACCCTGATATACGAAAAGGAATCCCAGGCGCGCGCGCGGACGCTGAAAAAGCAGTTGCATGGAATGATGAGCGACGTGAAGACCATCGCCAAGCAGGCGCGCATGGTCTCTTTCAACGCGCAGATCATCGCAGCTCGGGCAGGCGCGGCAGGGCGCGAATTTTCCGTGGTGGCCGGCGTCTTGACGAATATCACCAGCGAAATGGATGAACTGATCCATGCCGCGCTACGCGACGCCATAGAATGACAGGGAGTTTGCTTAAAAGCCGTGCTGCTCCAGCGCCCACACCACGTGTTCCCTGACCATCTCGGAAGGATGCGCCAGCCTGGCCCGCAAGGCCGCCACAATTCCCGCATCGCCGCGCATGCTGCCAGCGGCGTTGCCGAGGCCGACCGCGATATTGCGCAACCAGCGCTCATGTCCTATGCGGCGTATCGGGCTGCCTTCCAGCAGGCGCAGGAATTCCTGCTCTGTCCAGGCAAACAGGCTGACCATGCTGGCGCTGTCGAGGCCGTTCCTGACCTCAAAATCATCGACGCTGGCACGCTGCGCGAACTTATTCCAAGGGCAATACAATTGGCAATCGTCGCAGCCGTAGACGCGATTGCCTATCAGCGGACGCAATTCCAAAGGGATGCTGCCGTGCAGCTCTATTGTCAAATAAGAAATACAACGGCGCGCATCCAGCTTATAAGGCGCAATGATGGCTTGCGTAGGGCAGACATCGATACAGGATCGGCACTGTCCGCAATGATTGGAAACCGGCGGATCGATCGGCAGCGGGATGTCCACCAGGATCTCGCCGAGGAAAAACATGGATCCTGCCTCGCGATTCAGCAACAGCGTGTGCTTGCCGCGCCAGCCCAGGCCGGCCTTTTCTGCCAGGGCCACTTCCATGACCGGCGCCGAGTCGGTAAACACCCGGTAGCCGAACTCGCCTACTTCGGCTTGTATGCGTTCCGCCAACTGTTGCAGGCGTGAGCGCAATACCTTGTGGTAATCGCGCCCCCTGGCATACACGGAGACGACGGCAGTATCGGCCGCATGCGACTCTTCCCTGCTGCGCCAATTGTCGCCCGTGCCGGCCGGCAAATAATTCATCGTGGCGGAAATCGCGCGCACCGTCCCCGGCACCAGCTCAGCCGGCCGGGTGCGCTTGCTGCCGTGCGCGGCCATGTAGGCCATGTCCCCATGGCAGCCGGCATCCAGCCAGGCCTGGAAACCGGGCTCGGCATGCGACAGATCCACATCCGCAATGCGCACGTCTGCAAAACCCAGCTCCATGCCCCAGGCCTTGATCCGGCCCGCCAAAGCGTCCAGATCTTGCGCAAGCTCTGGCTGCTGCTTCATGGCAGGGGACGGGGAAAGCACACGGCGGGCGCGCTGTATGGTATGTTTTCGGAAATCATGGAGAATCGCAGAATCGAGCGCTACTGGAAATGTCACATTATAAAACTTACTTGGCCGATGAGGCGGGTACCCAGGCATTAGGCAAGCGCCTGGCCAATTGCCTGGTGCCAGGCCTGAACATCTACCTGCACGGCGACCTGGGCGCAGGCAAGACCGCGCTGACCCGCGCACTGTTGCACGCCGCCGGCTATACCGGCCACGTGAAAAGCCCCACTTACACCCTGGCCGAGCCATACACGATCAGCCTGCGCAAGCAGGAAATCAAGGTCATGCATTTTGACCTGTACCGGATGGTCAGTGCCGAAGAATTCCTGGATGCGGGCTTTCGCGAAGAATTCAACGCCGCCAATATCTGTATCGTGGAATGGCCGGAAAAGGCCGACACGGTATTGCCGGCGCCGGACCTGAACGTGTTTTTAAGCGTCGCCGGTGAAGGACGTGATGTAGAATTGCAAGCGTTGTCAGACAAAGGTTCAGAATGCCTCACCCGCTTACAGTTCGCCCCCAATCTTTAACATCCAAATCACGCCGCACAGTATTGAAAGCCGGCGGCGCGCTACTGATTTCGGTACTGGCCCCCGGTGCGGCGCAAGCGGCGCAGATCCTGGCAGTGCGGGTCTGGCCTGCCGATGATTATACCCGTGTCACGCTGGAAAACGACAGCGACCTGAAGACCACGCACTTCACCGTCAAAAATCCAGAACGGCTGGTAGTGGATATCGAAGGTATAGAACTGAACCCCGCGCTGAAAGAACTGGTCGCCAAGATACAGTCCAACGACCCGTATATCAAGCAGGTGCGCGTGGGCCAGAACCGGCCCAACGTGGTCAGGCTGGTGTTCGACCTAAAAGAAGAAGTCAATCCCCAAGTGTTTACGCTGCAACCTGTAGGCAATTACAAGCACCGGCTGGTGTTTGACCTGTACCCGGCCAACCCGCCGGACCCGCTTGCGGCGCTGATAGAAAAAGGCGACTGGCTGAAAGACACGCCGAAAGACCTTCCGCAACCTGCTCCTGACTTTAAACCTGTTCCCAGGCCGGATGCCAGGCCCGAGCAGGCGCCGGCAATGGCGGAGGGCGACAAGAACAGCCCCAAACCGCCGGTGATGACGCGCCTGATCACGATAGCGCTGGACCCCGGCCACGGCGGCGAAGACCCGGGCGCCACCGGCCGCGGCGGCAGCCGCGAAAAAGACGTCGTGCTTTCGATTGCCAAGCGCCTGAAAGCGAAAATAGAGCAGCAACCGAATATGCGCGTGATGCTGACCCGGGACGGCGACTATTTTGTGCCCCTGCCGGTCAGGGTGCAAAAAGCCCGGGCCGTGCAGGCCGACCTGTTCATGTCCATCCACGCCGATGCGTTTGTCGAGTCCAGCGCGCGCGGCTCTTCAGTATTTGCGCTATCCGAAAAAGGCGCCAGCTCCACGGCTGCGCGCTGGCTGGCGAACAAGGAAAATTCTGCCGACCTGATCGGCGGCGTGAATATCAAGAGCCATGACAAACAACTCGCCAGCGTGCTGCTGGACTTGTCCACCACGGCGCAAATCAGCGATAGCCTGAAGTTGGGCAAGGTGGTGCTGGGCGAGATAGGCGGCATCAATCGCTTGCACAAGGGGGCGGTAGAGCAAGCCGGATTTGCAGTCTTAAAAGCGCCGGACATCCCCAGCATACTGATAGAAACCGCCTTCATTTCCAACCCGGAGGAGGAAGCGAAACTGACCGACGACGACTATCAGGACCAGATGGCGGAAGCGGTATTGCGCGGCATCAAAAAATACTTCGCAAAAAATCCGCCGCTGGCCAAGAACAAGCTGACCTGATTCCAGCCTAAAGGCATGCTCACACGCCCAGCGCAATCCTGCTATTTTTCTCTTGCCGCTCGTGTTGATCATGCTTTAGCGGCGCCTGCAGCGGCAAGTCGATCAGGATGCAGACGCCCTGTCCCGGCTTGCTATCTACTTGTATGGCGCCCCCCAGTATCGACGTGATGATGTTGTAGCTGATGCTCAGACCCAGGCCGCTGCCGCCCTGCCCCAGCTTGGTCGTAAAGAAGGGGTCGAAGACCCGCTTCAGGTTCTCTGCCGAGATGCCTTTGCCGTTATCGACGAACCTGATCTGCACTGTTTCCGCATCGGTCAATTGTGCGCTGAGCACCATCAGGCCGTGGCTGGCGCCGTCAAACCCGTGCAGGATTGCATTATTGATCAGGTTGCCGATGACTTGCCCCAGCGGGCCGGGATAACTGTCCATGCCTATATTGGCGGGAACCTGCAGCTTGATCGTATGTTCCGCCAATGCGATCCGGTTCATGACCGGCGCGACGATATCCTTCAGCGTCTGCTGCAGATCGAATATCCGCCTATGCTCCGTGGCCTGGTCCACCGCCACTTGCTTGAAGCTGTTGACCAGGTCGGCAGCCGTGGTCAGGCTCCTGACGATCAGCGCCGAGGCCTCCCTGGCATCGGCAATGAAACCGCCGAGGTCGGAGCGCCGCATGTTTTGCTGATCGAATTGCCGGCCTATATCGTGGGTCTTGTCCTGCATCGTGCTGGCCAGCAGCAGGCTATTGCCTATCGGCGTATTCAATTCATGGGCCACGCCGGCAACCAGCGCGCCCAGCGCCGCCATTTTTTCTTTCGATGCCAGCTGGTCCTGGGTCTCTTGCAGCCGCTGGTAAGCGTATGCATTATCCAGCGCTATCACGCCGTAGGCACACAGCGTGCGCAAGATCAGCCTTTCCCGGTCGCCGTAGGCGTAGGCATGTATCGATTGCACCGACATCACGCCGATGACCCTGTCGTTGATCGCCAGCGGCGTAAACAGCCTGCTCAGGGTCGGCAGGGTGCCCTCTATCACATTGCGCATATCCTCTTCGCTGGCGGCATCGATCATGATGTCGCGGCGTTCCAGGTAGGATTTGACGCAATCGGAATTCTGGTCGCTCAAAGGGATGCAGTCGGCAGGCAAGGGCTGACCGTCCTCTATGCCGAAGGCCATGTCCAGCACCTGTTCCGCCTGCCCGTCTTCCTGCGCCAGGTAGATCACGAAACTACTGGGATTAAGCAAGGCAGTCACATAACGGTCGAGCGTCTGGTAGATACCGTCGACACTGAGCTGTGACGTGATTTCCTGGCCTATCGCCCCCAATAGCTCCAGGGTGGAACTGATCTGCTGCAAGGCAGAGGCGCGCTTTGCCTCGGATTCGGCCAACTGCTTGTGATGTTCGCCATCCGCCAGCGCGCGCTCGGTCTGGAAGCGCACTTGCATGGCAATCGCGCGATTGGTGCTGGACTGGTCGTGGGTTTTCTCGCGTGCGGCATTCGCCAGCAAGGACATTTCATAGGCGCGCTGATAATCGCCGACCTTGGCGCATTCCCGCGCAACAGTGGTCAGCAGCTCTGCCGGGAAGGTATATCCCTGCACGGTGGACGCCACCCGCACCGCCTGCTCCAGATAATGCAAGGCGGCACTCGCTGCATGCATGTCTTCGGGCGCGGGCAAGTCATGGCTGCCGTAAATATTTGCCAATGCGGTCAGCGCGCGGATTTCATAATACGCATTGCTCTGCACTCGCGCAAAATTCAGGGCCCGGGTCGCCGCCTCCAGCGCCTGCTGCGAACGCCCGAGCCCGGATAAGGCTCCTGCCTGGCCGCGTTCGGATATCCATAAAAATTCGGGCTCCTCCAGCGATACCGATTTCTGTTTCAATTCCAGAAAAGCGTCCAGCGCCGCCTGGTATTCATTCTGGTCCAGCAGGATATCGCCCAGGGTCATGACGGCAAGCGCGTAGGCGCGCGACTGCGGCAGTGCCGACAGGATCGCCAGCGCCTCCTGCATCAGCTCCCGTGCCGCCGTCAATTGCCCCATCTTGCGCAGGATGTCGGCGCTATTGGTCAGGCAAGAGCCTATGCTGTTCGGCCAGGAAGTCGGGCGCGCAAGATCCAGGCTTTGTTGTATCCACTCCAGGCCGCTGTGGTAATCGTTCAGGCTGGAAAAGGCGTAGCTGATATTGGAACCGATATTGATGGCCCGCCTGATCTGGCCGGACTTCAACGCGGCGTCATACGCATTCATGAAGTACTGGATCGAATGGGAAAACTGGCCGTCCAGCTTGGCTGCCAGGTCTTCGGTCCAGCTGGTCAGGGCCAGGTGCGGCGGCTCTGCCCCGGCCGCATGCTGAACGTGCATTTCCCAGCGTTTTTTGGTCGCTGAAAAATTATGCGGCAAGCCGAATGCCAGCGTCGCCATCTCGACAATCCGCATCCGCAAGGGGTCATTGGCCTGCCTGGCCTTGTCGGCGGCGGCGCGCAGCGCGGTCCGGCTGGCCTGGTGCTGCCCTAGGTCGGAGGCGATCTGGGCCAGCAGCCAGTTGGCGTCAGCCTCGCCGATCGCGTCGTCCAGCCGTGCAAATGAGGCAAGTGCCGCTTGTGCCAGCAACTGGGCGGCCTCCAGTTCGGCAAACAACCATTTCGCTTCCGCCAGGACCAATTGCAGGCGCGCTGCCACGCCCTGTTTTTCAAGCTCGGGCCAGTTGGATGTGCTGAGCATGGCCTGGGCTTCGTCGGCCAGCAGCATGGCGCGCCTGGTGTCGCGTTGCCGCAGGTTCCACGACAGGCTCGCCAGTGCCCGGATACGCATATTTCCCGTCAAGGCGAGCAGGTCCGCTTCTGACTGGGCCAGTTGTTCGTCTAGTGCGAACATGATCATTAAATGTCTACCTCGGAAACGAAAGTGTGTGACGGATATTACCCAATTTGCCCCGCGGGCGCACCTGCAATGTTGCAGGTTTGGGCGATACATAAAAAAACAGCAAGCGCGAAGCTTGCTGTTTTTTTATGTATTAAAGACTGAATGTATTCAGCGGGCTCTGCCGGCCATTCCTTTCACCAGTTTCCAGCCCGCTCCCAGCACCACAGGAATCACGGCAGCTCCCACGCCTAACAGGATAATGGTGTTCAAATGATCGCGCAGCAAAGGAATATTCCCGAAGAAATAGCCGCTCAGCACAATCGACAATACCCACAGCAGAGCGCCGACCACGTTGTATACCTGGAAGGTCTTGAAGGTCATGTCGGAAACGCCCGCCACAAACGGCGCAAAGGTGCGCACCAGCGGAATGAAACGCGCCAGCACCACGGTCTTGCCGCCGTGCTTTTCATAAAAAGCATGGGTTTTATTTAATGCATTTTTATCTATCCAGCGGTAATCGTGCACCAGCACCTTGTGCCCTATCAGGCTGCCTATCCAGTAGTTCACCGAATTGCCGGTGATCGAGGCGATGACCAGCAAGGTGATCAACAGCGCGGGGTCCATCAGGCCTTTGGCGGACATGGCACCGGCGATGAACAACAGGGAATCGCCGGGCAAAAAGGGAAAGACGACAAAAGCGGTTTCGCAAAAGATGATGGCAAACAGGACGAAATAAATCAAAGTGCCGTATTGGTCTATCAGCACACCCAACATTTTGTCGACATGCAAAATCATGTCCAGCAATTGCATCAAATCCATAAGTATCCTTAAAACCCATCGGTCCTGTTTGTATTCAAGCCAAAGCACACATCGTGCAGCCGGTGTACGGGACAGGGCTGTATCGACGTTGTGGTTTGAATTTTTTGCTACGCGGTTTTTGCCCGGTTTCAGCTACCGGATCATTTGATTGTTGCGGCGCAATCATACACCATGCCGGCAGGAAAGCGGGGATTTGGCGTTTTGCTTTGTCTGCGCATTTATCCCCCAAACTGCGCCAGGGTCTGTCAAGGTTATAATCTCGGCATGAACGCTATCCAAACGCCTTATCGCCCTATCCAGGCCCTGCCCGACCAACTGATTTCGCAGATCGCTGCCGGCGAAGTCGTGGAGCGCCCGTCCGCCGTTGTCAAAGAATTACTGGAAAATGCCCTCGATGCCGGCTCCAGCGCTATCACCGTCCGCCTGGAAGAAGGCGGCGTCAAACGGATAGCCATCACCGACAATGGGCGCGGCATCGCGCCGGACCAATTGATGCTGGCGGTGGCCCGCCATGCGACCTCCAAGATTGCCACCCTGACCGACCTGGAAAACGTCGGCACCCTGGGGTTCCGCGGCGAGGCATTGGCCTCCATCGCCTCGGTCGCGCTGCTGACGCTGACCACCCGCACCGCAGATGCGGCGCATGCCTGGCAAATAGAAAACGGCAAGATCAGCCCATCCTCCGGCGCGCACGGCACCACCGTCGACGTGCAGGATTTGTATTACAACACGCCCGCCCGGCGCAAGTTCCTGAAATCGGAACAGACCGAATTCGGCCATTGCGCCGAAGTCGTGCGCCGTATTGCGCTGGCCCGCCCGGATGTGTCGTTCTTGCTATCGCACAACGGCAAGACGGTGGATCACTGGAACGTCAGCGCAATCGACAAGCGCAGCGCCCATATCCTCGGCGAGAATTTTGCCAGCGCCCGGCTGTCGCTGGATGAAAGCGCCGGCCCCTTGCGCCTGCACGGCTTCGTCGGCTTGCCGACCGCCTCCAAGGCGCGTGCCGACGCCCAGTTTTTCTATGTGAACGGCCGCTTCGTGCGCGACAAGCTGCTGACCCACGCGGTGCGCGCCGCCTATCAGGACGTGCTGCACGGCGACCGCTATCCATCCTACGTGCTGGCGCTGGACCTGGACCCGGCCCTGGTCGATGTGAACGTGCATCCGTCCAAGATCGAGGTGCGTTTCAGGGATAGCCGCGCAGTCCACCAGTTTGTCTTCCATGCGGTCAGCCGCGCGCTGGCGCAAACCTCGGCCACCTCCTTCGGCACCGTGCCGGCGCCGGTGCAGGCCGGCGGCAACGCAATGCCGTGGATACGCGGCGAACAGGCCAGCTTCGGCGCGCAATTTTACGGCAACGCCAATGGCGCCGGCGTGGCACAGAACACGGCCAGTTATGGCGCGCTGTTTAATTCCGGCAATGGCAACGATGTGGTCAATGCCGACGGCGAAGTCACCCCGTATTCCAATGCCGGCGCCGCTGCCGCACCCTCCGCGTTCGAGCCCATGTTTTCCCGGGCGGCCGGCAACACCCTGCCGGCAGACGATCACCCGCTAGGCTTTGCGCTGGCGCAGCTGCACGGCATCTATGTGCTGGCGCAAAACACCAAGGGCCTGGTGCTGGTGGACATGCACGCGGCGCATGAGCGCATCCTGTACGAGCAGCTGAAAAATGCGCTGGATGAAAACAGCATGCCGGTGCAGCCGCTGCTGATACCGATCACCTTCTATGCCGATGCGGTCGAGGTCGGCACCGTAGAAGACAACCAGGCCATCCTGCAGTCGCTGGGCTTCGACATTGCCGCCATCTCGCCGACCACGCTGGCGGTGCGCGCGGTGCCTGCGCTGCTGAAGAATGCCGACGCCCAATCGCTGGCGCGCGACGTGCTGCGCGAAGTCAGGGAATACGGCGGCTCGCGCGTATTGATAGACCGCCGCAATGAACTGCTGGGCACGCTGGCCTGCCATACCGCAGTGCGCGCCAACCGCAGCCTGACGGTGGTGGAAATGAACGCGCTGCTGCGCCAGATGGAGCACACGGAGCGCGCCGACCAGTGCAACCACGGCCGCCCGACCTGGGTGCAACTAGGCCTGAACGACCTGGACAAGATGTTTTTGCGCGGCCAATGATAGTGCGGATTTCCTGCCCCGCGCTCGGCTCCGGACAACCCGGTAGGGTGGGCACCCCGCGCCCACGCGGATCAACTGTTCTGGCTCAAGAACCATGAGCGCCGTCCCAAACGTCATCGCCATCATGGGCCCCACCGCATCGGGCAAGACCGCCGCAGCGCTGCAAATCGCGCAGCATATCCCATCCGAGATTATTTCCGTGGATTCTGCGCTGGTATACCGGCAGATGGATATCGGCACCGCCAAACCGAATGCCGCCGAACTGGCCTCGGTGCCGCACCACCTGATCGATATCATCGACCCCAGCGAATCCTATTCGGTGGCGCAATTCCTGGACGACACGGCGCGGCTGGTAAAAGATATCCAGGGCCGCGGCAAACTGCCGCTGCTGGTGGGCGGCACCATGATGTATTTCAAGGCGCTGCTGGACGGCCTGGACGACCTGCCGCCCGCCGACCCGGCCCTGCGCGCAGAACTGGATGCCGAGGCGGCGCAGATAGGCGTACCCGGCCAGCACGCCAGGCTGGCAACGCTGGACCCGATCACCGCCGCGCGCCTGAAACCGAACGACTCGCAGCGCATACAGCGCGCGCTGGAAATCATCGCCCTCACCGGCCAGCCGATGTCCACGCTGCTGGCGCAACAGACCAGGGCGGCGCGTCCATTCGAGATGCTGTCGATCGCACTGGAGCCGTCCGACCGCAGCGTGCTGCACCAGCGCATCGCCACCCGCTTCGACACCATGCTGGAACACGGCTTCCTGGACGAAGTGCGCGCGCTGCGCCAGCGCGGCGACCTGCACCCCAACCTGCCCTCGATACGCTGTGTAGGCTACCGCCAAGCCTGGGAATACCTGGATGGCGCCTGCAGCCTGGAAGACATGCGCGAGCGCGGCATCATCGCCACCCGCCAACTGGCCAAGCGCCAGCTGACCTGGCTACGCTCGATACCCGAACGCATCGTCATCGACTGCCTGCAGCCGGACGCCGCCGCCCGCATACTGCAACTGGCAATGCAATCCCGGCCGGCGCAGTAGCCCAAAAAAACGGCAAATATGGGCGAAACGGCATGTTATTTTATACATGCCCACCAAAATTTTGCTTTGAGCTTGACACCCAAATACCTGAATGGCATAATCGCAGGCTTCTTGGTGATATAGCTCAGTTGGTTAGAGCACAGCACTCATAATGCTGGGGTCGGTGGTTCAAGTCCACCTATCACCACCAGATACACGTTCAAAGAGCTTCTTTAACGTCTTAAAACCCGCTTCTAGCCCAGTGCTGATGCGGGTTTTTTGTTTTCCGACGCCTTTTAGCGTCCATTTACATCCCATATTTTTGCGGGTACATTTGGGGGTATCTACTCATACCCTCAAAACAGGTATCTGCGCTCGGAAATCACAGAGCCGGCCTACGCGGAGCGGCAGACAGCCAGTGCCATCGACAAATACGCTTTCCAGCTTTCGGGCCGGTTAAAGACGGAGGCAGGCAAAAACCGCAAGCAGCGACGCAGCCTGAAACAACTGCACTTGGATCTGAAGGAATTAGGATTCGAGGGGTCGTACGACCGGGTGGCAGCCTTTGCCAGGCAGTGGAAGGTGGATCAAACTGACCGAGTCAATTCAGCAAGTAAAAGAACAACACCATATGCCACTTTTCAACGGCCCACGCTCCATCCGTATCTTGGCGTTTTCTTACCTCAGTCGATCAAACTCACCGAGCCCAGGCCACGTCCTGTCCGCGAAACCCATGCTGCGCGCCGACAGCAGCCCAAGCCGTTGATCATGTGAACCCCGGGGCATCTTTGATAATACCTATTCGATAGATAGATTTTATTGCATTGAAACGTTGATAGTAATTAGCTACCATGAACGTCGCAGTCCGTCATTTGCAAAGAAGATCCATCGGCGCATATTTCTGTCTTATCCCTGGGGGTCGATGCAAATGCAGCCATCCAACCGACAAAGGAGATTCCCCATGTCCAATGAAGCCAAGTGCCCTTTCCACCATGCCGCTGGCGGCGGCACGACCAACAAAGATTGGTGGCCCAACCAACTGCGGGTTGATTTGCTGAACCAGCACTCGAGCAAGTCCAATCCGCTGGGCGAGAAGTTCAATTACGCCGAGGAATTCAAGAAGCTGGATTACAAAGCTCTCAAGGCGGACCTGGTGAAGCTCATGACCGACAGCCAGGACTGGTGGCCAGCCGACTTCGGTCACTATGGCCCGCAGATGATTCGCATGGCTTGGCATGCCGCCGGCACCTACCGCACTCTTGATGGCCGTGGCGGCGGTGGTCGTGGCCAGCAGCGCTTTGCGCCGCTGAACTCATGGCCTGACAACGTCAACATCGACAAGTCGCGCCGCCTGCTCTGGCCCATTAAGCAGAAGTACGGCCAGCAGATTTCCTGGGCCGACCTGTTCATCTTGACCGGTAATGTGGCGCTGGAATCCATGGGGTTCCGCACCTTTGGTTTTGCCGGTGGCCGCGCAGACGTGTGGGAACCGGACATGGACGTGAACTGGGGCGCCGAGACCACCTGGCTGGCTACCGACAAGCGCTTCCATGGCGATCGCGAGCTGGACAACAACCTCGCGGCCACCCACATGGGCCTGATCTACGTGAACCCGGAAGGCCCGAACGCCAGCGGTGATTATCTGGCTGCGGCCAAAGACATCCGCGCGACCTTCAGCCGCATGGCCATGGACGATGAGGAGATCGTTGCCCTGATCGCAGGTGGCCACACCTTCGGCAAGGCGCATGGCGCCGCGCCGGAGTCACACAAGGGGCCGGAGCCCGAAGGCGCGGGCATCGAGGCGCAGGGCCTGGGCTGGAACAGCAACTTCGGGCAAGGCCACGGCAAGGACACGGTCTCCAGCGGCCTGGAAGTGACCTGGACCAAGACCCCGACGCTGTGGAGCAACAACTTCTTTGAAAACCTGTACAAGTATGAGTGGGAGCTTACCCATTCTCCGGCTGGCGCCAAGCAGTGGGTCGCCAAGGATGCCGAGGGCATCATTCCGGACGCGCATGTCAAAGGCAAGTTGCATAAGCCCACCATGCTGACCACCGATTTGACCCTGCGTTTCGATCCAGAGTTCGGCAAGATATCCAAGCGGTTCCATGAGAACCCGCAGGCCTTTGCCGAAGCTTTTGCCCGCGCCTGGTACAAGCTGACTCACCGCGACATGGGCCCGAAGGCGCGCTACCTCGGTCCCGAAGTGCCAAAGGAAGATCTGATCTGGCAAGACCCTCTGCCTGCAGCTACCCACAAGCCCACGGCGTCGGATATCAGCGAGCTCAAGTCCAAAATTGCGGCATCGGGCCTGTCGGTCAGCGAGCTGGTTTCGGTGGCCTGGGCTTCTGCGTCTACCTTCCGCAGCGGCGACAAGCGTGGCGGCGCCAACGGCGCACGCCTGGCTCTGGCTCCGCAGAAGGACTGGGCAGTCAACAAGATTGCCGTCCAGGTCCTGCCCAAGTTGGTCGAGATCCAGAAGGTTTCGGGTAAGGCTTCGCTGGCCGATGTGATAGTGCTGGCCGGAGGCGTAGGCATCGAGCAGGCAGCCAAGGCGGCCGGTGTCGCGGCCGAAGTCCCGCTCATGCCGGGCCGGGTCGACGCCACGCAGGCGCAGACCGATGTCGAGTCCTTCTCTGTGCTCGAACCTCTGGCCGACGGATTCCGCAACTATAAGAAGGGCAAGATCGGAGCTCCGACCGAAGCGCTGTTGATCGACAAGGCCCAGTTGCTGACCCTGACCGCGCCCGAACTGACCGTGCTGGTCGGTGGCCTGCGCGTGCTGGGTGCCAACGCCGTTGGCACCCAGCGGGGTGATTTCACCGACAAGGTGGGCGTACTCAGCACCGACTTCTTCGTGAATCTGCTGGACATGGGCCTCGAATGGAAGGCGGTGGACGGCGAGGCCGAGCTGTTTGAAGGCCGAGATCGCAAGAGCGGTGCGGTGAAGTACACCGGTACCCGCAATGACCTGATCTTCGGCTCCAACTCGGTGCTGCGCGCCTATGCCGAGGTCTATGCCAGCGCGGACGGTAAGCAGAAGTTCGTTGCTGACTTTGTTGCGGCATGGACCAAGGTGATGAACCTGGACCGTTTCGATCTGGCATAAACACTGTCATTAACCCCCGTTCACCCCACTGCGCTGCCTGATTCAGGTGGAGTGGTGGGCTTTTTCAGTAGTGAGCGAGGGTGGATTCGAGCACAAAGTGCAACGGTATGGAGTCCAAAGCTGTTGGTGCAGATACGTTTTTGCCCCAAAAATGCCGGTTTTCCGTGCGGGTAACTGTCAGGCCAAGTCGCGACCACTACGCATTGGGGCTTTCAGCGCTTACAGCTATCTTTGCTCGTATATCTACATTAAGAAATATATAGATCATTTATCCATGCGCCTTCCAGGCCATTAGGCAACTCCACCTATCCCAGATACACGTACGAAGAGCTTCTTTGACGCCTTAAAACCCGCTTCTAGCCCAGTGCTGATGCGGTTTTTTTTCTGGCGTCTTTTAGCGTCCATTGACGCATCTAAAGTTTATGCGGATACATCTGTGGGTGCCAATCCATACCCTCAAGAAAGCCTGGCATATTTGGAAAATTGCCGCGCTAGCCCCTACTTAACGCGCTGCTTCTCAAGCTTGCGCGCCAGCGTGCGCCTATGCATTCCCAGGCGGCGCGCCGTTTCGGAAATATTGAAGTCGGTTTCTGCCAGCACTTCGTGAATACGTTCCCACTCCAGGGTCTTGATCGACGTGGAGCGGTTGGTCAGTTCGACCTCGGCAACCCCGGCGATATGGCCGAAGGCCGCCTCGATATCGTCGGTATTGGATGGCTTGGCCAGATACTGGCAGGCGCCTAGTTTGATGGCCTCCACAGCCGTGGCAATACTGGCGAAGCCGGTCAGGACCACGATCAGCATGTTCGGCGCATGAGCGTGCAGCATTTTTACGCAGGCCAGCCCGGAGGTGTTGCCGTTCAATTTGAGGTCAACCACCGCATAGCCCGGCGTGTGCTGATGCAGCAGTGCGGCGGCTTCCTCTTGGCCCGCTGCGAGCAATACCTTATAGCCGCGGCGCTCAAATGAACGGCCGAGCGTGCGCGCGAAGGCGGCATCGTCTTCAATGATCAGCAGCAGACGCTCAGACGACATGTTTGCTATCCTCCTCGAGAGTTATCGCTGCGAGCGGCAGGGTAAGTTGAACGGCGGCGCCGCCCTCCGCGCGATTGCGCGCTGTCACGGTGCCGCCCAGTATGCGGGAGACGTTAACAACCAGGAACAGCCCCAATCCTCCACCCGGGCGTCCCTTGCTGGAGTGATAGGGCTTGCCGAATTGCGCCAGCATCGCCGGTGCGAAACCGGGGCCGGCATCGGTGACCAGCAAGCTCAGCGAATCGCCCTCACGCGTGGCGACCAGGCTCACCCAGCGCGGTGAAGCTTCCAGGGCATTGTCGAGCACATTATAGATCATCTGCTTCAGCGTGGAATCGAACACCACAGGGAGATCCTGTTGGATACGGTTTTCAAAGACGAACGTATCGATAGGACGCGAGGCGCGCCATTCTTTGACCAGGTCATTCAAGAAAGTGTTGATGGTGGTCTTCACCGACGATTCGCCGCGCGCCTCGCCGGCCGACAGCAAGATGCCGCTGACGATAGTCTTGCAACGTTGCAACTGGGCTTGCATCTCGCCCATTTCTTCCTGCAGCTCAATGTTCTTGCTGAACTCGGACATGCGCTTCCAGTCGCCCAGAATCACGGACAGCGTAGCCAGCGGCGTGCCGAGTTCATGCGCAGCGCCCGAAGCCAGCAAGCCCATCCGCACGATGTGCTCTTCCTCGGCAGCGCGTTGGCGCAGGTCGGCCAGTTGCGTATCGCGTGCGCGCAGGTTGCGGCCGATGCGCGTGATAAAAACCACCAGCAATGCCGCGTTGAGGGTAAAGCAGATAAGCATGCCCTGGATAAAGGGGCTGGATAAGCCATGGCCATGGTCAAGCGGCATGCCCAGCGGCTTGGACAGCAAGGCGAGGCCGGCGAAGCACACGCTGGTGATGGCGACGATGGTCCAGGTAGACCAGGCTTCCAGCAGCACAGCACTGAGAATGACCTGCAGAAGATACAAAAAAACGAAAGGATTGGTCGTTCCGCCGCTCAGGTACAGCTGCGCGGTCAGGCTGCCTACGTCAACCAGCAGCGCAAAAAACAGCTCGCTATTCGTGATGGCCTGGCGTTGGTGCCAGCGTAGCTGGCTGGCAATATTGAATGCAATGAGGCACGCCAGCACGATCACCATCTGCGGCAGCGGCAGATGGATGCCAAAGGCAACGGTCGCGACCGAGATCGTCGTGACTTGCCCGACCACGGCGATCCAGCGCAGCTGAATCAGCTGCAGCATGTTTTTGCGGCCGGCAGCGTTTTTAAAGCTGGTGGCTACTGCCGATTGCTCTTTCAATTCTTCAGGGTTTGCAAGAATTTCAATTTTGCCTGGCATCTTCATTTCCCCGGTCGATACAGTCGTCACTGACGTTGGCGCCGCGGCACGGCAAGCCTCACTCCTTGCGCGCGCCCCACAGGCAGCCACCCGCCACCATCAAGGCAAGAGCATACCAAGTAAGAGCATATACCAGATGGTTGTTGTGAAAGGCAATCACCGTCAGGCCGCCGATCGGCTTATCGGCAGAGCCGGCGCCGGCCTTTTCGTCCGCAGGGACTATAGCCGCATCGGCGTCAATAAAGTAAGGCGCGACCAGAGGCAGGCGAACCGCCGCGGCGATGGCTGCAATGTCGCGCGAGTACCAGCGGTTGGCCGCAGGATCGTTGTGACGCAGAAAAGCGCCGCCCGGCTCGCTCATGCGCATGAGTCCGGTAACACTGGAGGCCGTATTGCCGGCATGGCCGTATTGACCCCGCGCATCATTTGCCTGGCCCTGGGAATCCGGACGCGCCCAGTCGCCGGCCT
Organism: Undibacterium sp.; assembly: GCA_035487495.1. Taxonomy (GTDB): domain Bacteria; phylum Pseudomonadota; class Gammaproteobacteria; order Burkholderiales; family Burkholderiaceae_D; genus Undibacterium. The sequence goes on along the minus strand of DATHMC010000014.1, from coordinate 4,758 downwards.
TTGCCGGGACAAAGCCACGGTTGACCAGCACCACGCTGCCATCCTCGCTGCGCAGCGGCGTCAGCAGCCAGAAGCCGCTGCCGAGCTCGGTAGAGGCCTGGACCCGGACTGTGAGTCCATACAAGAATGTGCCGGTCACCCGCACGTGCCGGTATTCATCGGATGCCGTATTGATCTGCGGCCAGCGGTCTTGCCCTGGCGCCGCAGCTGCCGGCGCATGCGCCCTTTGCTCCACACGCTCGATGAGGTCGAGTTTCCATTGCAGGCGCTTGAGCTGCCAGGTGCCCAGCGCGACAAAGCTTGCAAACACCAGCCCCGCGCAAATTGCCAGCGTCAGCCGCAGCCCAACGGAGCGGAGCGGACGCGCATCCAGGGTGGCGGCGCGCTCCGTGAATTTGCCGTCCGTCAGCGCGCCATGCAAACCGGAACTCATGGCATATTGTGCATATCAGGCATCATGCCCGGCATCATGTTGTGATTCAGGTGGTACATCACCCACAGCGAACCGCTCAGCATGATGACAACCAGCATCACCGTAAAGATCAGCGCCAGCATCGACCAGCCGCCTTCGGATCTGGTGTTCATGTGTAAAAAGTACACCATGTGCACGACAATCTGCACTGCGGCGAAGCCCAGGAGGATAAGTCCGGTGGTACTGGACTTGTCGAATACTTTCCCCATCACCAGCCAGAACGGAATGACCGTCAGGATGATCGCCAGCAAGAAGCCGGTCATATAGCTCTTCAGGCTGCCATGGTCGGCATGCGCGTGGTGATCGTCGTGGCCACCATGGTGGCCGTCGTGCTCATCCCCGGCAGCATGCGCCGGATGTTGGTGATGATCGCTCATGGCAATACTCCCATCAGGTAGACAAAGGTGAAGACGCCGATCCAGACCAGGTCCAGAAAGTGCCAGAACATGGACAGGCACATCAGGCGGCGGCGGTTCTCACTGCTCAGTCCGTGCCGGCCGAGCTGGAACATCAGCGTGACGAGCCAGACGATGCCGAAGCTGACGTGCAGGCCATGCGTGCCCACCAGCGCAAAGAACGATGTCAGGAAGCCGCTGCGTTGAGGCCCCGCACCCTCGTGAATGAGGTGGGCGAACTCGTAGAGCTCGATCCCGATGAAGCAGGCGCCGAATAGCCCGGTCACAGCCAGCCAGATCAGGGTGCTGCGCAGGCGTTGCCGCTGCATCTCCAGCATGGCGAAACCGTAGGTGATCGACGACAGCAATAGCAACGACGTGTTCAGCGCCACCAGAGGCAGATCGAACAGTTCGGCGCCCGTCGGGCCGGCCGCATAGTTGCGCCCCAATACGGCGTAGGTTGCAAACAGGCAGGCGAATATCAGGCAGTCGCTCATCAGGTATAGCCAGAACCCGAGCAAGGTGCCGTTTTCGGGGTGATGCTCGCGCACATGGTAGCGCGAGCTGGAAACCGCGCTTACGGCTTCATTGGTAAAGGTAATGGTCTTAGACATGGCTACCCAGCAGTCGTGTGCGCTCACCCTCGGTGCGGACGACTTCGTCCGCCGGGATGTGGTAATCGCGGTTGTAGTTGAAGGTGTGGATGATGATGGCCGCCATCATCGCAACGAAGCCGACGCCGGCCAGCAGCCACATCTGCCAGATCAATGCGAAACCGCAGACCGCGCTGAGGGCGGCGATGATGAAGCCTGCGCCGGTGTTCTTGGGCATATGGATCGCGACAAAATCTTGTAACGGGCGGATGTAGTTATTGCTCTTCATGTCGGCCCAGGCGTCGTTGTCGTACACTCGCGGCGTGAATGCAAAGTTGTACGCCGGCGGCGGCGACGATGTCGACCATTCCAGCGTACGGCCGCCCCAAGGGTCGCCGGTAAAATCGCGCAAGGAATCGCGGCGCAGGTAGCTGACCACGAGTTGCACGATGAAGGCGGCAATGCCGAGCGCGATCAGCACTGCGCCGAAAGCCGCGATCTGGAACCAGATCTGCAAGGACGGATCTTCGAAATGGCTGAGGCGGCGTGTCACGCCCATCAGGCCGAGCACATACAGCGGCATGAAGGCAACGTAGAAGCCTATCGTCCACAGCCAGAACGACCACCTGCCCCAGTAGGTATCCAGCTTGTAGCCGAAGGCCTTGGGGAACCAGTAGTTAATGCCCGCAAACATGCCGAACAGCACGCCGCCGATGATCACGTTGTGGAAGTGCGCAATCAGGAACAGGCTGTTGTGCAAGACGAAGTCGGCCGGCGGCACCGCCAGCAGCACGCCGGTCATGCCGCCTATCACGAAAGTGATCATGAAACCGATGGTCCATAGCATGGGCAGCTCAAAGCGGATGCGGCCGCGGTACATCGTGAACAGCCAGTTGAAAATCTTTGCCCCCGTGGGGATGGAGATGATCATCGTCGTGATGCCGAAGAATGAATTGACGCTGGCGCCGGAGCCCATCGTGAAGAAGTGATGCAGCCAGACCAGGTAAGACAGTATCGTGATGACCACGGTGGCATACACCATCGAGGTATAACCAAACAGCCGCTTGCTGCAGAAAGTGGAGACCACTTCGGAGAAGATGCCGAAGGCCGGCAAGATCAGGATATACACCTCCGGATGGCCCCAGATCCAGATCAGGTTAACGTACATCATGGCGTTGCCGCCCATGTCATTGGTGAAGAAGTTCGTTCCCAGCATGCGGTCCATCGACAACATGCCGAGCACCGCGGTGAGCACCGGAAAAGCGGCCACGATCAGCACGTTGGTGCACAGGGCTGTCCAGGTGAATACCGGCATCTTCATCATGCTCATGCCGGGCGCGCGCATCTTCACGATGGTTGCGAGCAGGTTGATCCCCGACAGCAAGGTGCCAACGCCGGCGATTTGCAACGACCAGATGTAGTAGTCGACCCCCACATCCGGGCTGGAGAGTATGCCCGACAGCGGCGGGTAAGCGAGCCAGCCGGTGCGTGCAAACTCACCGACGAACAGGGACAGCATGACCAAGGCGGCGCCGAAGGTGGTCATCCAGAAACTGAAGTTATTGAGGAAGGGGAACGCCACGTCGCGTGCACCGATCTGCAGCGGCACGACATAGTTCATCAGGCCGGTCACCAGCGGCATGGCCACGAAAAAGATCATGATCACGCCGTGCGCGGTAAAGATCTGGTCGTAGTGGTGCGGCGGCAAGAAGCCGGCCGAATCGCCGAAGGCGAACGCCTGCTGGGCGCGCATCATCAAGGCATCGGCGAAGCCGCGCAGCAGCATTACCAGGCCGAGCACGATATACATGATGCCGATTCGTTTGTGGTCGATGCTGGTGAACCAGTCGCGCCACAAGGTGCCCCACAGGCGGAAATACGTCACCGCTGAAAAAACTCCCAGGCCGCCGACTCCTACCGCAATAAAGGTCGCCAGCAAAATGGGTTCGTGAAAGGGAATTGCATCCCAGCTGAGACGGCCGAAGATCAGCTTCGTCAGATCAATATGGTCTTGCATCTTTATTTTCCGGGGATATTAGGGGGCGTGACACACACTTCCGCGTCGGTGCTTGCAGTGCGGCGCGCTGCCAGGTCGTCTTGCAGATGCTGGCTCATGGCGCCGAGCGATTTGCCGTTCGCGTCGGCAGCCATCATCTGGTCCATGCACATCTGGTCGGGACCAACGCAACGATTGATGATTGCGTGGTACAGGCTGGCGTCAACGGATCCAAAGCGGCGTACCGGCTCCCGCTGGCTGGGTTTCTCCAGCTGCAGATAGTCGGCGCGGTTCAGCGCTCCGCCTCCGGCCTTCGCCGCCTGCACCCAGCGCTCAAAGTTTTCTGCGCTCATGCCGTGAAATTTGAAGCGCATGTCTGAAAAGCCCGCGCCGCTATAGTTCGCCGAGAAGCCATCGAATTCGCCAGGACTGTTGATGACCGCATTCAACGAGGTCTCCATGCCCGGCATCGCGTAGATCTGACCCGCCAGCGCAGGAATGAAAAATGAGTTCATCACCGTGGATGCCGTGATCTTGAAGCGGATGGGCACGTCCACCGGCGCCGCCAGTTCATTGACGGTGGCAATTCCCTGCTCTGGATAAATGAACAGCCACTTCCAGGCCAGCGCCACGACCTCGACGGTGATCGGCTTCACGCCGGCGGGAATGGGGCGCTGAGCGTCCAGGCGCGCCAACGGCCGGTATGGGTCCAGCGTGTGGGTGCTGATCCAGGTCAACAGGCCCAAGGCAATGATGATGAGCAGCGGCGCGCCCCAGATCACCAGTTCGAGCTGGGTCGAATGATCCCAGTCCGGCTCGTAGGGGGCGGAGGTATTGTTTTTTCTATAGCGCCAAGCAAACAATATTGTCAGTGCAATCACGGGAACGATGATCAGCAGCATCAACAATGTCGAGATGATAATAAGGTGACCTTGCTGGGCGGCGATGTCACCTGAGGGATTCATTACCACCGTGTTGCAGCCGGCCAACAGAACAGCGGGGGACAGGATCAGTCCGCGACGTGCTATTAGGGAAACCATGCAGGAAAAGTCCAGTCGAAGCATCAAAAATCGTGCTAATGTACTCCTAATGGTATGCCATGGCGATTGGACGTTTTGTCCTATCCTTCCATGCAGTATTGAGGAGGATGGATGCGTTCAACGACCTAAACTTAGAGAAAGAGACGACGACCATGTCCAGCATTCAAAGCCATAACGGCGAACTTCCGGCCAATTTTCCGCCACGCTCCACCGGCGCAGCCCGCAATACCAAATCCGACCATACTTCCATCGCACCCGGCGA
>DATHMC010000013.1:0-7126 GCA_035487495.1 Undibacterium sp. | reverse complement strand
CAGACACTCGAGAGCGGTGCCGATTCAAGCAGCTACTCGTTCATGAAAGAGAACAATGATGGGCGGATATGGAATCAAAATATAATCAAGGAGAAAATCATGCGAAAAATCGTTTCGTTTGTGCATGTGTCACTGGATGGTTTTGTTGCCTCCACCGATGAGGGCATGGCTAGCCTGGGCTGGATAAGTTTGAGCGACGATTTGTTTGGATATGTGGAGCAGCGGATTCAGCAGACCGACACCGCGTTATACGGGCGCGTCACCTACCAGATGATGGAGTCGTACTGGCCAACCGCTGCCGAGCAGCCCAACGCCAGTCCGCATGACCATGCGCATTCGCGCTGGTATAAAACCGCCCGCAAAATTGTGTTGTCGAAAACCCTGTTGGAAAAAAATCATCCTAATACCCAAATCATTAGTAGCAATTTAAGCGATGAAATCAGCAAGCTCAAGCACAGCGCGGGCAGCGAGATTTTAGTGTTTGGCAGCCCCTCCGCCACTCACGCGCTGATGGCAAAAAACCTCATCGACGAGTATTGGCTATTCATCAATCCGATTCTGCTGGGGCAGGGTATTCCTTTATTCAAAAACATTAAGGACAGAACCGCACTCACGCTGGTGAAAAGTAAAATTTTTGCGTCGGGCGTGGTGTGCCTGCACTACGAGGTAAAACGAAATCAATGATGCAAAGTTGTGATTTTTCATTGTGGTGATGGCTATTCGGTTGAACTTTCGCTTAGTGGTCAGCCTGTTGAGTCGGCACGGAGCCTCCTTGAGCATCTGTCTATTGCAGAATCTTGGTGGCAAGAGCAATCTCGAGTAGTTTCTCAAGCTGAAATATCAATAGAACAACATGACTAATCTAAGGAAGACTGTGCGTTCGACAGCAACCGGCCATGAGCGGACCTTCAAACTTGCGCTTCATAGCCGCCATTGCCGTGTATGCTAGTTGCTTTCTCCAACACAATGGGTAACCGCGTTAATCCACCTAATCGTTAGTTCTTATGCCAAAGATGTTCTTGTCAACGCTGTATACAATAGGATGGGTGGTTTCCATCCCAGCTTTGTTTTTTTCCTTTTTGTTGAGTGTTCTTATTTCCGTCGCTTTAACAAAATTATATGACCAGCCATTTCTATTTCTCACTGGATTCCTGCTTCTTGCGAACATTGTATTTGCGTGGATAAGCTTGGGAGTAATGACAGTCAATGCAATTGAACAAAGACGGCTAGCGCGTTGGTGGCCGTTAGCTGGCACTGTTTCTGGACTGATATGCTGCCTGATGGTTGGATTCATGCGAGCAGGTTCCTCGCTTATTTTTGCCATCCCAGCCATAATTTTTGCGGCACATCTGGTGAAATACCATTTGGGGCTAACATGGCAATCCGCGCAAAATAGATGATGTTTTTGAAGTCGCCTCAGAGGCGTATGGTTTCCTTTACTGTAGATTATGATGGCCCCAGCTAGAATCGGGATGGCTTGATATGGAGACCGCAGGCGGCCAGAAAAAGACATTTGACATTCTTTCTGCTGGTAGAAAAATTTGCTGAGCCATACCTACGAGCTCTGTTAGAAACAACGAGGAGAGCAATCTCAATTATTCAGAAATTGACCTCATGAAGAAACAAAGAAAGTTTTTTCGCATCCTGAAGCAGATTTCAGTTATAGCGATTGCAGTAGCTGCGTTTACTTTCGAATGGCTGCACTCTGCTGTAGGCATTCCAGAAATTGAAAAGGCCATCAAAAATCGGCTAGATGAGCAATTGAATATGTCCGTATCTCGCATCGAATGCTATAGCGAAGCAGTTGGCAGAGAGTTTAAGCCGATGTTCGCATGCAACTATATTTCGTCGAGGGATGTTGCATTGAAGGTCCTGTATGTTTCGCCTCCATTTCGTTTTGGTCACGGCATCCCATTATATTTGCTGGATTACAAAAGAGCCTCCCCAGGAAACGTTCAAATTTACGTTAGCTCCCCTGGAGGTGAAGCTAGTTTGAATAAACTTGATGCATTTTGGCTCGAAGCCTTGGCCGACAAAATATCTGACGGCATGCCTCGTTAATATTCTGAGTCAGAATTCTATGGAAAATAAGTCGCAATTTCCCGCTTAAGTATGTCAAATATTTTCTATTCCAGTGGGGCACAATTAACTCCGGTCGGCCATTTCCGGACCTTCAAGCGTCAAGCCTATCTGATATTTCAATGCCGATTTGTTTGCGGCAACATTGGTCGACAATTCGGTCACATTCACAAATCTGTTTAAAAATGCGACACATGTCCCGTGTGGCACCACTGTCAATCTCGTCGGGCCAATGTCTTAACAGGGATTGAAAATTATGCCTATTCGTTTCACGCTTCGCGAAATAGAAAACGCCCACGCTGGTGTTACTAGCGAGATTGTTGGACAGTACCTGAAGGATTTATACTCTCTGGGTGTCGTCTCATATACAACTTATATATCCGATGGTCACTCGGAGTATTTTGATGAAAACGGCGACAAACTTGCTTCCGAGGCCATCCACGATTCTTATGAGATATCGCACGAGGCAAATGACGTTGCGGCACGACGCGCTATTGAGTTGCATGGATGTAAGGTTACTGACTATTTATCTTTCAGTAAGCAGCTTGCGGAAGCTGGAGTCTGCAAATGGGCGATGAACCCGATAGCGATGACCTGCACGTTTTATTCAATGTCGAGCGACCAGATGTCAATAGACAATATACCCGAATGAAATGTGAAATTGTGAAGCCCTCGTTCTTTTCTTCGGAACGCTCAGCAGCATATTTAAGCGCAGACGAGAGTCTTGTTCTGTTCGAAATGCTCTAGCGATTCGAAGAGACTGATGAAATTTTAGTAGTTGAGGGACACAATCCATGAACGTTGATTTGAGCCTCCTTGACCGCTGGTTGACTGGCTGGAGCCTAGCACGCGGGTTGCCGCTACCAAGACACTACGGCGGAGGATTGGTCGTCGAGGTCGGCTGGCCAGAGCAATTGCGCCGTCACGTGTTTGTTGAAGCGGGACGAGAGCTGCGAGAATGTGCATCTCAAATACACGCCCCCTTTATCTATCTGAAGGCAACGGTCGATACTGATGAAATGCGGCGTGCGCTTCCCGCCCACTGGAAGATTGAAAGTCCACGCTATCTCATGTACCGTCCTACAGCGATGGCCATGTCACTCACACCTCCAGCCGGTTATGTTGCTAATGTAGAAGTGGAACATGGGGCTTATGTTATAGACTTCGCCGATTCAACTGGTCAGACGGCGGCTTCAGGGCGTGTAGTGCTGAACCATGGCAGTGCGGTATTTGACCGCATCGAGACACTTGAGTCCCATCGCAGAAGGGGACTAGGCGCCGCATTGATGTGCGCGCTGGATGCCTTGGCAGAAAATGCGGGGGTTTCCGAGCGCCTTCTTGTTGCGACAGAGGCGGGACGCGTTTTTTACCTTAGCCTGGGATGGCAGGTGTTGGCACCATATTCGACGGCCGTACTTCCAAGGCAGTAACGTGGAAGGTGTAGGGAGTCAAGCGCAGCGTATTGTTCCGCATGGAAAGTCAAATCGCCATCCATCAATTTTTTGCTGGCTCTTCGACTAGTTCAAAGCATACTCAGAAATTTAAGCCCTCGCATTCGGTGTAATACGTTGCATTATTACACCCTACGATTTTGCACGTCTTCAATATTTGAACGGCCGCTATGGAGAAACTCGTATGTCCGCAACGGGGCGAACTGAGACATTCCCCTCCAGCATGCCGCATTCAGCCCAGCCTTGACTTGTGCAATCACACATTTGATGGCATCGCGCTCTTTTTTGCAAGGCAAATTCTCCCGAATTCCTCTAACATAGGCGCTTGGCGTTTTCGTGATTCTATAAATCATCCAGGCATGTCTCTACTTAATAGTTGTACGGCGATCGCGCCCGCTTATCTTTGCTTGCACCAAGACGCTGCGCTCTACCTGTTGCCGTCCATCTTGCTGGCGCTGCTGATTCGCTTCCTCTCTGCCAGGCATCCTTTCTTTTTCCTGTTCACTCTTGCCGGCACGATATGCCATGAAACTGCGCATTATTTTGCCGGCTTGGTGACCGGAGCCAGGCCGGTATCTTTCTCGATCATTCCGCGCCGGGCTGGCAATCGCTGGGAGCTGGGCTCGGTCTCTCTGAGCAATATTCGCTGGTACAACGCCGCGCCGGCGGCGCTGGCGCCGTTTTTGATCATCGCCATTCCCATCGGCGTCGCGCTCTGGCGCACGCAAGCCGGCCTGCAATTCCATCTGCTTGACCTTGCGTTGGCTTTTGCGCTGGCGCCGCAATTTTTGTCTTTCTGGCCGTCGTGGGTAGACTGGAAGATTGCGTTGCGTTCATGGCCTTGTCTGGTGTTTGGTGTCGCCGCCTGGTGGCTTTGGGCGCATGGGCGCAGCTTGCTGGCTTGATACGGGAACTCGCTGTAACTAGGCGAGGCACGAGAATGTACACTTCCAACCCCATGAAAATACAAACTTAAAATATCATCCGGTATAGTATTTGCTATATATTTATTAAAATTGCCGAAAAACAAATCGGCGGCATTGAAAGCCGCCTTGTGTTGCCCTTGGTTTTATTTGCATAATGGAAGATGAGTAGCCCAACCTTACCCGCAAACAAGCTGATCGTATGCCATGAATGCGACCTGATCTGCCAGGACGCGGTCCTGGCCGTCGGCGAGAGCGCCGGTTGCCCGCGTTGCCAGGCGACGCTGTACAGGAGTAGCCGGGCCACGCTGGACCAGGCGCTGGCGGTTGCGGTCACGGCGGCCGTCCTGTTGCTGATGCTGAACGGTTTCCCATTGCTGACGCTGAAGGTGCAGCAAGCCAGCCGCGACACCACCTTGCTGCATGCCGCCCTTGCCATGTGGGATGACGGCATGCATGCGATTTCATTGCTGGTGGTGCTGACCACGATGCTGGCGCCTGCGCTGCAAATTGCGATCGCGCTGTATGTCTTGTTCGCGTTGAAATTTGGCGACGCCCGCAGGGCGATAGGCGCTCCCATGCGTTGGCTGCAAAAGATACGTCCGTGGAGCATGGTGGAGGTGTTTATGCTGGGTCTGCTGGTGTCCCTGGTCAAGTTGCAGAATATGGCGGATATCGTGATCGGGCCCGCCTTGTGGTCATGCGCCGGCATGATATGCGTGCTGGCTGCGCTGGCGTCCATGCTGACACCGCGCAATGTCTGGGTGTGGGCACATGCGCCGAGCGCCGAAATCAATGCCGCGGGAGCAAAGCATGTCTGAGCATGATGTAATGTCCGGCTCCGGGCTGATCGGCAAGAACGGCGCCGCGGCGGGCCTCGTCACTTGCGATATCTGTAAAACCCTGTGCTCGACCAAAGGCGAAACGGCCCGCCATTGCCCGTGCTGCAGCGCTGCACTGCACTTGCACGAGCAGGGCAGCCTGGCAAAGTCCGCCGCTTACCTGATCGCCGCTGCGATCCTGTATGTACCCGCTAACCTGTTGCCGGTAATGCATACGGAAACCATCTTCGGCGCGCAGGACGATACCATCATGAGCGGTGTGGTGGTGCTGCTGGAGAGCGGCTCCTGGCCGCTGGCCTTGCTGGTATTTTTTGCCAGCATCATGGTGCCTTTGCTGAAATTATTTTCCATCACTTTGCTATTGCTGACCTGCTGGAAAAAGTCGCGCTCGAATCCGCTGCCGCGCACCCAGCTGTTCCGAATCGTCGAGGCGGTGGGGCGCTGGTCCATGCTGGACGTGTATGTGGTCACTGTGCTGGTGGCGCTGGTGCAGTTTCAATCCCTGGCTTCGGTCAGTCCCGGCGGCGGAGCGCTCGCGTTTGCGTCTGTCGTCGTGCTGACGATGTTGTCGGCGCAAAGCTTCGATTCACGTTTAATCTGGGCTGCAATAGAAAGCTCTCATGAATGATCCAACCTCAGAAAATGCCGGCGGTGCGCAGCCTGCGGCGCCGGCTCCCGAACCAACCGTGCCTGACGTCATAGTACGGCAGCGCCGGCGCTTGCCGTCGTTTGTCTGGGCGGTGCCGATTATTGCGGCGCTGATAGGCATCTGGCTGGTCATTCACAGCATCACCAGCCAGGGGCCGGTCGTTACGATCAGCTTCAAATCGGCGGAGGGTCTGGAGGCCGGCAAGACCAAGATACGTTACAAGGATGTAGATGTCGGCCATGTCAGCGCGATTACGCTGTCGCCGGACCGCAAGCGGGTGCTGGTCACCGCGCAGATGGTCAAGAGCGCTTCGGATATCCTGGCGACGGATAGCCGTTTCTTCGTCGTCAAGCCGCGCATCTCAGGCGGCTCGGTGTCGGGATTGGGCACGCTGCTGTCCGGCAGCTATATCAGTGTCGATGTCGGCACGGCGGAAACGATGACCGACGAATTCGTCGGCCTGGAGGAGCCTCCGCTGGTCACCCGCGATTCTCCGGGCCGCGAATTTGTCTTGCATGGAACGCAGACCGGCTCGGTCAATTACGGTTCGCCGATCTTTTTTCGCCACATCAATGCCGGGCACGTGACCAAGTTCAACCTGGACCTGGACGGCAAGGGCGTCACGATCAGGGTGTTTATCGATGCGCCCTATGACCAGTATGTCACTGCCGATACGCGTTTCTGGCATGCCAGCGGCATAGATATGCAACTGGATGCGAACGGCTTGCGCGTTACTACCGAGTCTTTGTCTTCGCTGATAGAGGGCGGCCTGGCATTCCAGGATGGGGACGATGCGCCGCCGGGCGGAAAACCGGCGTTTGAGGGTACGGTTTTTCCATTATTTGAAGACCGGGAGCACGCGATGCGCGCGCCGGATATCAAGGTGCGCAATTTCCGGATGTATTTCCCGGAATCCTTGCGGGGCCTGGCCAAGGGGGCGCCTGTGGACTTACGCGGCATCGTTATCGGCGAAGTGAAATCATTGGGTGTCGAATTCACCGAGAAGGGGCGTTTGCCGCGTTTTCCGGTAGAGGTGAGCATCTATCCCGACCGGCTGAAATCGCGGGTCAAGTCCAGCGCCAGCATGCCGGATGACGAGACCGAGGCCAAGGAACGCTCGCTGGTGGAGCACCTGCTGGCGCGCGGCCTACGTGCCCAATTGCGCAGCGGCAGCCTGCTCAC
>DATHMC010000012.1:0-6397 GCA_035487495.1 Undibacterium sp. | reverse complement strand
ACGGGCCATTGGAAAAGATGGCGGGCAGGACGGTGGGCGGCCTATTTTTTCGCGCGCGGATGAGCCTGGTCGTAGACCTTGGACAAGTGCTGGAAATCCAGCGCCGTGTAGACCTGCGTGGCGGCGATCGAGCTATGTCCGAGCATTTCCTGCACCGCGCGCAAGTCGCCGGACGATTGCAATACATGTGACGCGAACGAGTGGCGCAGCACGTGCGGGTGGACGTCGGCCGGGATATCCAGCGACTGCGCATGGGCCTTTAAGCGCATTTGCACCAGGCGGGCCGACATGCGGGTGCCGCGTGCGGTCAGGAACAAGGGGTGCGGGTCCAGTTTCTGCAGGCTGGGGCGCAACGCCAGCCAATCCCGTATCGCATCCAGCGCCGGACGTCCGACGGGCACGCTGCGTTGCTTATTGCCCTTGCCGGTGACGACGACTTCCTGTTGTTCCATATCGACCCAGCCCAGCGAGGCATGGCCTTTTTCGGCAACATGAGCGACATCCAGCCCCACCAGTTCGGATACCCGCAAGCCGCTGGAGTACAGCAGCTCAAACATCGCACGATTGGCGGCCTGGGTCGCGCCGTCGCCGCGCATCTGCGCAACCAGCCTGACCGCATCGTCCGCTCCCAGCGCCTTGGGCAGCGATTTGCTGCGTTTGGGCGCCTTGATGCCATCCACCGGATTGGCCGGCATCGCTTGCTGCTCCGCTAGCCAGCGGTAAAATCCGCGCCAGCTGGACAGCTTGCGGGCGATGCTGCGCGGATTCTGCCCCTGCGCATGCAGTTGCGAAGTAAAACGGCGGATGTGGGTATACGACAGCGCGGCCAGATCCGTTTCGCCGGCCTGGGTGGCCAGCGACGCCAGCTCGTTCAGGTCCAGCTTGTAATTGGAGATGGTGTGCGCCGATAAGTTACGCTGGGTGCGCAAGACCTGCAGATAGTCAGCCAGCCTTGCGTTTTCCATGGGACTACTCGATCAGGCAGCTCAGCGCGGCGCTGCTGGTATCGGCGATCTTGACCAGGAAGTCGGTCGCCATATCCTTGGTGTAGCGGGCCGGGTCGGGCGAGCCGAGCACCAGCAGGCCAAAGGTGGTGGCGCCTGGGGCCAGGCGCAAAGGCAGCATCGCCAGCGACTGTATCGCCGTGGCGGATTCTATCCAGCCGGCCGCCTCAAAGTCCATATTCTTGCCGCAGAACGGCGAGCTCAAGCCCTTGGCAAACAGGCGCACATCTTCGGTGACCGACGCTGAGAACCAGGTATGTGAATAGTCGGCGGCAGTATTCCACAGGCGCAAGGTGGCGTGCGGCAGGTCGAAAAATTGCTGCAGGCCCTGGGTCAATACATACGGCAGGTCGACGTCATTGCGCGCCAGCAGCAGCGAACGGGTCCAGGTCTGGAATTTGGTCGTGATCGCATCGTTTTCCTGCGCCACCCGCATCAGGTCCGACATGCGCAGTTCCAGCTGCTTGTATTTTTCCCTGACGATTTCCATTTGCCGCTCTTGCAGCGAAATGGCGCGGCCCAGAACCGGGCTGCTCAGTTTGACGGTGGATAGCAGTTCAGCGTGCTCTTCAAAGAAATGGGGGTGTTGGGTCAGGTAATCCGCGATGTCGTTAGAATTCATGAGTAATAGATTAAATGTTAATTTCGCCTTCGTACACCGACACCGCCGGTCCGCTCAGGAACACAGGCTGGCTCTCGCCCTGCCACGCAATCGACAATTCGCCGCCGTGGGTCGTCACCCGGACCGGCGACTCCAGCAAGCCGCGCCGTATGCCGGCCACTACTGCCGCGCAAGCGCCGGTACCGCAGGCCAGGGTCTCGCCGGCGCCGCGTTCATACACGCGCAGGCGTATATGCTGCGGGTTGACGATTTGCATGAAGCCGGCATTCACCCGGCGCGGAAAGCGCGGATGGTGCTCTATCAGCGGACCGTCGGCCAGCACCGGCGCAGCTTCGCTGTCTTCCACCACCTGCACCGCATGCGGATTGCCCATCGATACGGCAGAAATCCAGACGGTCTTGCCATTGATGTCCAGCGGCCACAAGGCGTCGCGGCCGGCTGCGCGCGGGGTCAGGCCGGCGGCGTCAAACGGCACCTGGGCCGGCTCCAGGATGGGCGCACCCATGTCCACGGTGATGCTGCCGTCCGCTTCCAGCCGCGGTTCTATGATGCCGGACATGGTCTCGACCCTGATCGCGGTCTTGTCGGTCAAGCCTTTGTCCCTGACGAAGCGGACGAAGGCGCGCGAACCGTTGCCGCATTGCTCCACCTCGCCGCCGTCGGCGTTGTAGATGCGATAGCGGAAGTCCACCCCTGCCGTTTCCGGCGCTTCCACCACCAGTATCTGGTCCGCGCCGACGCCGAAACGGCGGTCGGCCAGGCGCTGCCACTGCTCGGCGGTGAAGGCAATCTGCTGGTTAATGGCGTCGATGACGACAAAATCATTGCCGGCACCGTGCATTTTGGTGAATTTAAGTTTCATTTTGCCATTATAGACTTATTCACTTGAGAGACCGTCGGACTTAGGGCGTCGAAGCGAAAAATCGGTTGGGCGAGGGGTGTTTTGACGATTTGCTTGCGCCGCGCAGAACGCTTTGTTGTATCGGCGCAATTCTTAGGGGCTACCGGAGCCGCGCGGTGCGGCATCTACCGCTTTTGCGGTCAGCCCGGTGTTGGTGATGCGTCTGGGATTGTTGCCATGTCCGTAGATGCTGCACCAGCCCTTGCGGCGAGTAAATTAGGACTGACGCAAAACTATCTCAGACAGGAAATGAAGACTCATCACGTCATTCCCGCGAAAGCGGTGAAGCAGGACGACACGGTGAGACTTGCGGCTCCCCATATTTGCGTGAGCCCGATAAATATATTTCCATCAAGAATTAGTGCCTAATTAACCAGTACACTTTAGTGAAGTGTCAGCATTGCTGTACCGGTCCTTTTATGCTGCACTGTCCATTGAATCGGCCGATACAGCGTGTTAATGTCCGATCCGTCAAAGAATAAGCCGGAGATTTGCAAGAAAAGGATAGTCTGCACATATTCGTGCAACGATGACGATTCTGAGTAAATCCCATATATGATCACCCAAAAGGTGATTCTGTTTGAAGCGATACCCTCGCAACGAAACCGAAGCGAGACCAAAGCACGGAGACCCCATGAACGCACCCCTCAAGGTCGATCAGCACAACCCGCTGGCCGACGACAAGATTTCCCTGGACGACAAATTTACGCTGGAGCGCGGTCGCGCGTTCATGACCGGTACGCAGGCGATTATCCGGCTGGCGATGTTGCAGCGCCAGCATGACGTCAAAGCCGGCCTGAACACCGGCGGCTTCATTACCGGCTACCGCGGCTCGCCGCTGGGCGGCGTCGACATGACCGCGCAAAAAGCCAGGAAGCACCTGGAAGCGCACCACGTCAAATTCCATCCCGGCGTCAACGAGGATCTGGCGGCGACCACCGTATGGGGCACGCAGCAGGTCAATATGTTTGAAGGCGCCAAATACGACGGCGTATTCTCCATCTGGTACGGCAAAGGCCCCGGCGTAGACCGCTGCGGCGACGTCTTCAAGCACGCCAACATGGCCGGCACCTCCAAGCACGGCGGCGTACTGGTATTGGCCGGCGATGACCACGCAGCCAAATCGTCCACCACCGCGCATCAGAGCGAACATATCCTGAAAGCCTGTGGCATTCCCGTGCTGTATCCGTCGTCGGTGCAGGAATATCTGGACTACGGCCTGCACGCGTTTGCGATGAGCCGCTACACCGGCCTGTGGGTCTCGATGAAATGCGTGACCGACATCGTCGAATCCGGCGCCGCCGTCGATATCGACCCGGACCGTGTGCAACCGGTGATCCCGACCGACCTGATCCTGCCCCCTGACGGCCTCAACATCCGCATGCCGGATGCGGTGCTGGACCAGGAAGCGCGGATGAACAATTACAAATGGTATGCCGCGCTGGCCTATGTGCGCGCCAACAAGCTCAACCAGATCATCTGGGACAGCCCCAAGGCCCGCATCGGCATCGTCACGGCCGGCAAATCCTACCTGGATACCCGCCAGGCGCTGGCCGACCTCGGCATCGACGAGCAGGTCGCGCGCGACGTCGGCATCCGCCTGTACAAGATAGGCATGACCTGGCCGCTGGAATCGCAGGGCGTGCACCAGTTTGCCGAAGGCCTGGAAGAAATCCTGGTCGTCGAAGAAAAACGCCAGATCCTGGAATACCAGATCAAGGAAGAGCTGTACAACCTGCCGGACGGCCAGCGTCCGCGCGTGGTCGGCAAGTTCGACGACACCGGCGAATGGAGCAACCTGCAGGGCGCGGGCCACGGCGACTGGCTGCTGCCGGCCACCTACGAGCTGACGCCCGCGCAGATCGCGCGCGCGGTGGCATCGCGCATCTCGCGCTATTTCGCCGGCCATCCGGTCGAGCAGCGCGTGAAGGAACGCATCGCCTACCTGGAAGCCAAAGAATCGGTGCTGAAAGTCATGTCCAGCAAGCCGGACCCGGCCAAGGACCGCATCCCGCATTTTTGCTCGGGCTGCCCGCACAATACCTCGACCAAGCTGCCCGACGGTAGCCGCGCGCTGGCCGGCATCGGCTGCCACTACATGGTGCTGTGGATGGACCGGGAAACCTCCACCTTCACCCACATGGGCGCCGAAGGTACGACCTGGATAGGCCAGGCACCGTTCACCACCGAGCAGCACGTGTTCTCCAACCTCGGCGATGGCACCTACTATCACTCCGGCTTGCTGGCGGTACGCGCGGCAGTCTCGGGCAAGGTCAATATCACCTACAAGATTCTGTATAACGACGCGGTCGCGATGACCGGCGGCCAGGAATTCGACGGCCCGCTCGATCCCGGCATGATCTCGCGCCAGATCGCCGCCGAAGGCGTGAACCCGATCATCGTGGTCACCGACGAACCGGACAAATACCCGGCCGACTACAACTGGGCGCCCGGCGTCACCGTGCGCCACCGCAGCGAGCTGGATGCAGTACAGCGTGAGCTGCGCGTCGTGAAGGGCGTATCCGCGATGATCTACGACCAGACCTGCGCCAGCGAAAAACGCCGCCGCCGGAAACGCAATGAGTATCCGGATCCAGCCAAGCGTGCGGTCATCAATGAAGCCGTATGCGAAGGCTGCGGCGATTGCAGCGTGCAGTCGAACTGCCTGTCGGTGGAACCGCTGGAAACCGAATTCGGCCGCAAGCGCCAGATCAACCAGTCTTCCTGCAACAAGGATTTCTCCTGCGTGAACGGCTTCTGCCCCAGCTTTGTGACGGTAGAGGGCGGTAGCCTGAAGAAGCCGAAGAAGGCCAAGGTAGAAAACAGCCCGTCGCTGGATGTGGCCAATTTGCCGACGCCGGCGATTCCATCGACTGCCGAACCGTTCGGCATCCTGGTCACCGGCATAGGCGGCACCGGTGTGGTCACCGTCGGCCAGATCCTGGCGATGGCGGCCCACGTAGCCGGCAAGGGCTGCTCGGTGCTGGACATGAGCGGCCTGGCGCAAAAAGGCGGCCCTGTGCTGTCCCACGTGCGCCTGGCGGACAAGCCGGAAGATATCCACTCCACCCGCGTCGGCACCGGCGCGGCGGACCTGGTGATAGGTTGCGACGTGATCGTGACGGCAGGCAAGGATGCGCTGTCGCGCATGGGCGAAGGCCGTACCTTTGCTGCGATCAATTCCACCGGCACGCCGACTGCGGCTTTCGTCAAGAACCCGGACTGGCAATTCCCCGGCGCCGGCGCCGAGAGCGACATCCGCGCCGCCTGCGGCAGCGACCATGTATCCCTGGTTGACGCCGGCAGGATTGCGACCGCACTGATGGGCGACAATATCGCGACCAATATGTTCATGCTCGGCTATGCATGGCAAAAAGCCTGGGTGCCGTTGACCGAAGCGGTGTTGATGCGCGCGATAGAATTGAATGGCGTATCGGTAGACTTCAACAAGAAGGCCTTCAACTGGGGCCGGATTGCTGCACATGACCTGCCAGCGGTAGAAAAGCTGATCACGCCGGGCCAGGTGATAGAACTGAAACGCGCACCGACGCTGGACGACATCATCGCCAAGCGCACGGCTTTCCTGACCGACTATCAGGATGCCGCGTATGCAAAGCAATATGTGGACTTCATCCTGCAGGTGAAAGCAGCGGAAGAGAAGGTCGTCGATGGTTCCAAATCCCTGCGTCTGACCGAAGCTGCAGCGCGCTATCTGTTCAAGCTGATGGCCTACAAGGACGAGTATGAAGTCGCGCGCCTGTACACCACCGGCAGCTTCGAGAAAAAAATCTCGGACATGTTTGAAGGCGACTACAAGATCAATTTCCACCTGGCGCCGCCTTTGCTGGCCAAGCGCGACGCCAAGGGCCA
>DATHMC010000011.1:0-4382 GCA_035487495.1 Undibacterium sp. | reverse complement strand
CAAGCCGTGGCGGTCCAGTTCGAAGTCGTCCCGCAGGCGCCGCGCGGTTCGTGCGACGACGAGATAATGCTGCTGGAATATCACGCGCTCGCCACCCGCGGGTTTGGGCTGTATCAATCCCATATCGACCAGGTCATTCAGTTCCGCCTGCGACAGGCCGGACCATTCCGCCAGCTCGTCCATCGAGCAGAATTCCGATTCGTTCAGCCACACGGCCTCTACCGTCTCCAGCGTATGCGTAGGCATTTTGGATGTCATCATGCACCTCCACGTAGAAATTTCTCGAAATGCCCGCGCGGATTAAATCCAGCCTGAGCGGCCAGCTGCTGATACAGTTCGCGCTCCTGCGGCGCGATTTCCTTCGGCACTTCTATGCGCACCACCACGTGCAGGTTGCCCATGGTCCCGTCTGCCCTCGGCAAGCCGCGTTTTGCGAGGCGCAACTGGCGGCCATTCACCGTACCTGCGGGAACGCTCATCTCCACCGTACCGCCCAAGGTCGGGATTTTTACGCTGGCGCCCAAGACCGCCTCCCATGGCGTCAAAGGCAAGTCCATGTAAAGCTCCTTGCCGTCGACCCGGTATAAGGGATGCGGCAGCACGCGCATCACGATGTACAAATCGCCCTGCTTGCCGCCATGCAGGCCTGGGCCGCCCTTGCCGGGCAAACGCAATCGCTGGCCGTCTTCCGCGCCTTTCGGTATCTTGACCCTGAAAGTGCGCGGAACCCGATGCACCAAGCCATGCTCATCGTGCTCAGGCAAGCTGACGCTGGCGTCGATTTCCGTCCCGGTATAGACTTGCTCCAAAGTGATGGGCTCTTCGATTTCAAAATCCTGCCCGTGCAGCGGCCTCTGTTGCTGCGCATGCCCACCCGCCCGATGGCCGCCCTGGCGAGCCGCAGCAAAAGCCGCCATCAAGTCGGCCATATCGACATCGGCGAAGGCGGCCTCCGAATCGCCAAAGTTTTGCGAGAAATCGCCGCGCGGCGCAAAGTCCTCGCCCGCCTTATGCACGCCGAGCTGGTCATACTCCGCTCGCTTCTCGTCGTCCTTCAAGATCCGATAGGCTTCGGCAATTTCCTTGAATTTGCTTTCACCCTCCTTGTCCTTGGAGATATCCGGATGGTACTTGTGGGCAAGCTTGCGATAGGCTTGCTTGATGTCCGCCTTGGTGGCATTCCTGTCCACCCCCAGCGCCGCGTAGTAATCGGTATATTTCATACGTCCCCTGCATTGTTTTTCAGGAAAACCCTATGCCTAGGATATATTGCGCGACGCCGGATTTCCAGTAGTCAAATTAAAAGACGAAGGTAACGCCTACGAAAGAAAATCCCGCATATCGTCGGCGTGCTGCTCTTCCACTGCCATGATGCCGACCAGCATCTGCCGTGTCGTCGGATCGGTGTCGCCGATTTTTTCTATCATCTGGCGGTAAGACTCTATCGCTACCCGCTCGGCAATCAGGTTGGCCCTGACCATGGACTGCACGTCGCTGGAGTCATCGTATTCCGCGTGGCTGCGCCCGGTCAGCGTTGCCGGATCAAAGTCGGGATAGCCGTTTAGCTGCACGATGCGTTCCGCGATCTGGTCGGCGTGGCCCCCTTCCTCCTGCGCATGTTGCAGGAACTCGGCCTTGACGGCGAGGTTCTCGCGGCCCGTCACCGTAAAATAGTGGCGCTTGTAGCGCATGATGCACACCAGTTCGGTGGCCAGCGCACCATTCAGCATGTCAATAATTTCCTGGCGATTGCCCCTATAGCCGGAAGTCACCGCCCCTTCGTCGAGATTTTGTGCGGCGATGCGTATCGCGGCGGTATCGATGGGCGCGTGGGCTTTCGGCTGGGATGGGTGATTTGAGCTCATGTTTTCCTTCTTTCATGACGTTTAATAGGATTAGTCCAACATGTATAAACACGCTCCACGCACAATTCGGTGCGCTGCTTCACACATAGAGCCATGCTTACCCACAAAAACTGTTAACAATGCTGTGGATAACCCAATTTCACATCGCTCAAGCAATTGATTTAAAAAGAAATTTTTATCCTGACTAAAATTGAGGCAGGAGAACCGGTCTATCCGCGCAATTTCCGGAAATCAGTATAAGCGCCCGGTTTTGCCGCACAATGATGCCAATATGTCTCGGCATTGACGACCATCCGGCTTTGCTGCAGTGCCATATTGTTGCTGCTGTTAAATTTAGGCTTCAATTTTGCGCATACTCACCGTTATAATCCATCCCTGTCTTCAATAAGGGTGTCTTATCGTGTCCGACCGTCTTGCCGTGTTACCGCAGTACCTGATGCCGAAAAAGGCAATGACCTCCTTTGGCTCCCTGATCGCAGACGCTAGGGCGGGTAGCATCACGACCGGCATCATTCGCCGTTTTGTCCGGAAATATCAGGTCAACATGAACGAGGCCGCCAATCCGGATATCACGAGCTACACCAGTTTCAATGATTTTTTTACCCGCGCGCTGCGCGAAGATGCCCGGCCGCTGGCCGCAGCGCCGTTTGTATGCCCGGTAGACGGCGCGATAAGCCAGTTCGGCGCCATACAGCAAGACCAGATTTTCCAGGCCAAGGGCCATCAATATTCGACCACGGCGCTGGTCGGCGGCGACCGCGAACTGGCGGCCCGCTACCAGGACGGCAGTTTTGCCACCATCTACCTGAGCCCAAAGGACTACCATCGCATCCACATGCCTTGCGACGGCAGGCTGGCGCGGATGATCTATGTGCCGGGCGAATTATTTTCGGTCAACCCGACCACGGCACGCGGCGTGCCCGGCCTGTTCGCACGCAATGAGCGTGTAGTCTGCGTGTTTGAATCGGAACACGGCCCGTTTATCTTGACCCTGGTAGGCGCCACCATCGTCGGCAGCATGGCCACCGTCTGGCACGGCGTGGTCAACCCGCCGCGTACCCGCGACATCCGCGAGTGGAAATACGACGACCAGAACATCGTCCTGAAAAAAGGCGAGGAAATGGGCCGCTTCCTGCTCGGCTCCACCGTCGTATTGCTGTTCCCGAAAGATGCGCTGCAGTTCAACCCGTCATGGGCGCCCGCTGGAGCGGTGCGCATGGGCGAAATGATGGGCGACAGGATAGACGAGACGCCGGCAGCCTGACAGTTGAACCGGCAACGGCGTCTATGGCAATATCATCGCGCCGGAATGCAACTGCGGCCCGCGGTCGCCCCGGCGATAACTCCTGAACAGGGCATTCTTTTGCGCATCCTGTGTACAGAATGTGCATAGCTGCAGATTGTCCACTTCGCCTATGCCGATCTTGCGCAGCGCCGCCTCGGCAATCGCATTCAACTCCAGGTGGCGATGGCGCGGGCTGATCGCAGCCGGCGCCATCCAGTGGAAATGCGCGATAAACTGCGCCGCCAGTTCCTCGCTGACTTCATAGCAGCACGATCCTATCGTCGGACCGACGGCGGCCACCCAGTCGCCCGGCGTCTCGCCTTTTGCCGCCAGGCGCTCTGCAAACGTATCAACTATCCCGCCTATCAAGCCGCGCCAGCCAGCGTGAAGCGCGGCAACCATGCCGCCGTCGCGCCGCGCCAGCACAATAGGCACGCAATCTGCGGTGATCACGCTGATCGGGATGCCCGCCACGGCCGAAAAGATGCCGTCCGCATCGCCGCAAGCCTGCTGCGCGGCGACGACTTCCACCACCTCCCTGCCATGCGTCTGTTTCTTATCCGGCTTGCCGGGCCACACTTCGGCCAGCACATGCGGGACCAATTCCTTGGCCGTCCCAAAGCCGTGCACTATGCCTGGAACCGATAGTAATAACTTGCTGGTGATCAAAATAACTCCGTTGCGGCATTAAGAGATGTTAACAATGTAGAACTCATCTTATCCACGAAAATCACTTGGCGTGGAACATGTTTTGTCTTCTCCCGGCAAGCAAATTGCTGTGCTGGATATACCCTAGGTAGCGCATCCGGGGGCTGACTTTTCCTGGGCTTGAGGGCGGGGATACAGCCAGCAAAACAGCAAGGTAGCCGCTGCCGCCCCCAACAGTTGGGCAATGATGAAACCCGGCACGTCCGCCGGGCGTATGCCGGCAAAGGTGTTGCTGGCGGCGCGCGCCAAAGTGACAGCCGGATTGGCAAACGACGTGGACGAGGTAAACCAGTAGGCCGCGGTGATGTACGCGGCCACCGCAAACGGCGTCGCCTCCGGCCTGCTGCGTGAACAGCCTATGATCACCGCCAGCAAGCCGAAGCTGGCGACAAACTCGCTCCAGCATTGCGCCATGCCGCTGCGCGCATGTTCCGAGGCAAAAAATACCGGCTCTCCAAACATCCAATGCGCTGCCGCGACACCGGCGAAGGCGCCGGCGACCTGCACCAGGATATACGGCAGCA
>DATHMC010000010.1:0-34547 GCA_035487495.1 Undibacterium sp. | reverse complement strand
GTCTGGCGGCCGAAGCGTCTGTGGCATTGCTTCCGAAGCACGCCGGTTTGTGGTCGGCCACGATCGCCATACGGGGCGAGGCGTACAGAGGCAGGTGTTTCGTGCGGCATCGCGTTTGCGTTGCTCGAATGGACACCACTTAAACGCAAGGAAATTCTTTCTTGACGGATTTGCCCACTTTATGCTATTAAATCAATTACATTTCTTGCAACCCCTGGGCCGATCCGGGCTAACGCGACATCAAAACAAAACAGGCCAAGTAGATTAAACCGCAAAAGCCGAATTGAAGCACGGCTTGGGGGAACGCAGGCGGATAGGGCAAAGAAAATTACCTTATCAACAATAAATAACCTCCCTTAAAAATTTTCCTGTTGTTTTACGTGCAGAAATGTTTTTGATTTCAACGACTTATTTTTGAATTGCTGCCAATCCTCTGCTAGTATATTTCTCATGGACAATCTTTACCATCAGCAACAACGCGGCGTCACTTTTCTCGAAGTGATCGTTGTCGTTGCCATTACCGGTATGCTTCTTATGTTGGCGGGCCCATCGTTTACCGGCTCAACACAGCGGTTTCGCACGCTTGGAAGAGCCAATGAACTTGTCAGGGATCTGCAATTTGCCCGCGCCGAGGCGATCAAGCAAGGCGTGCCTGTCACGGTCTGCGCGTCAACCGATGGCTCAACGTGTTCGGCATCGTCCAATGCGTGGAATAAGGGCTGGCTCACCTATTCCAATCCAACTTCAAGTACAACCGTGGCGGCAGGGTCAATTGTCCGGATACAAAAAGGCTGGACCGGCACCGATACTATGACAGCAGACAATTCGGTATCGGCGGTTACATTCAGCAGGGAAGGTTTCACTGTGGGGCTGCCAGGAACGGGCACGGTTACCTTCACTCTGCATACAAATCCGGCAAACACTGCGGCTACGCAATGCGTCGCCATTATAAAAACCGGCCGAGTGCAGGTCCAGTCGGCTGGCACCGGGGCATGCACATGACACGCTTATTCTCACCACTGGTAAAGGCACGCGGCTTTACCTTGATAGAA
Source organism: Undibacterium sp. (assembly GCA_035487495.1). Lineage (GTDB taxonomy): Bacteria > Pseudomonadota > Gammaproteobacteria > Burkholderiales > Burkholderiaceae_D > Undibacterium. The sequence goes on along the minus strand of DATHMC010000010.1, from coordinate 33,495 downwards.
GTGCTGATAGCCTTGGTAGTCACTGCGGTGGGTCTGCTAGGGCTGGCAAAAATGCAGGCGCTCGCCATTTCCAGCACAAAAACCTCGGGAAATCGTTCCCTCATTGCTTTGCAAGTGGGGAGCCTGGTTTCAGCGATGCACGCCAATAAGGCATTTTGGACGTCAGCAGCGGTTCCATCTACCTTCTCGGCGGCTACCAGTGTGGTGTCAGACACGAGCGGAATCCTGAACGCTACCGTGGCAGGCGGCTGTGCAAGCCTTTGCACGCCGGCAAATATGGCAGCGAACGATGTCCAGGTATGGGCGGCCGACATGAATAAGCAATTTCCAAGCTATACCGCGAAGGTGAATTGCACCAACGGCACCAACCAGCCTGTCAGTTGCCAAATCTATGTGACCTGGACAGAAAGCAATGTCGCGTTAAGCCAGACAAGCTCCGGTGGAGCGTCCAGCCCAGCTCCGTCATTTAGCGTGTTCGTAAAACCATAATGAACTGCAAACCCATGATCCCAGCGCGAAGCATGTCTCTCATGCCAAAGACATCCAGGGCGGCCGGCTTTGGCCTGATAGAGCTCATGATTGCGCTCGTCATCGCCATGTTTATCATTCTTGGAATGGTGGGAATCGTGGTCAGCATGAAGGGCAGCTTTACCACGCAGGATAGCCTTTCCCGCATGCAAGAAAGCGAACGATTTGCGCTGACCATCTTCGATAACACCGTGCGCGCAGCCGGCTATTATCCGAACCCCACTACGATCACGGCCGGTAGCGCACTGCCCGCGACTGCAACCGCCAATCCAGACGGAACGACATTTGCTGCGGGGCAAGGCATTACTGCCACTACCGGCACGACAAACGACACTATCGACGTTCGCTTCCAGAGCGCAAGCGGCGACGGCCTGATGAACTGCCTGGGAGATACCAACACTTCCGGAGCGACAACGGTCTGGAGCAATAGTTTTGCGGTCAACGCATCGAACCAGCTCACCTGCACCGTCACCGCCGACGGCGGCACTCCCGGCACTGCCGTTGTGCTGGTCGACAATGTGTCTGCCGTCAAGATTTTATACGGAGTAGATACGGACGGCGACGGCAGTGCGGATACCTATCTGTCTTCCACCGACGTGGCGGCCAAAAGTGTTTGGCCCGCGGTGATCTCTGCACAAATCAAAATCACCTTCATCGACCTGATTAATTCGACCACGGGCAAGCCAGTAAGCCTGCCGCCTCTTGTGCATACCGTCAACTTGATGAACAAACCATGAGCCCCAATCGCATCTCCCTCACGAACGCGATGCACGTCTTATTGCCTTGTTCGCCTCACCACCGCAAGGACAGAGGCATCGCGCTCATTACCGCTTTACTGATCCTGGTCATGCTGACCCTGCTCGCCGTCAGCATGTTCCGCGGCTATGGACTGCAACAGAAAATAGCAGGTAATGTCAGGGAGAAGACGCGCGCGTTTGAGGCAGCGCAAAGTGCATTGCAGTACGGAGAATGGTGGCTGGGCCAAGGCGCGCCGGGTATAGGTGCAACATGCACGGGCACGGTGACAGTCAGTTCCACCGCTAATATGCGCACGTGTGCTAATGCGCTGACAACTCCAAGCGACCCGACCAGCTGGTCCAGCGCTTTAATCTATACGCCGCCCGCCATGCAAGTGTCCTCCACCGGCGGCACGGCCACTGACGGCAATTCAAATGCTGATATCAATTATTCCGCCGCGCCGCAACTCAATATTTCTTATATCGGGCTTTCACCGAGCGGCCAGCAGGCACTTTACTCGGTCACTGGCGCCGGTTTCGGCGGCCGCAATAACACTGTTGCAGTAGTTCAAAGCGTAGTTGCAGTGACTGCAAACGTCACTTCACTGGACAACCCTTAAGAGGCACTCAATATGAAAAAATTTTCAAGTATTTATATTAGTGCGCTTTGGGCGCTCCCGCTGATTGCGCTGGCCCCGCCTCCGGTTTTCGCGCAGTTGGTCGTCAGCGATACGCTCACCGGCCCCACATCCAGTTATGGCTGGACCACCACCAACGGTGCCTGCCTTACCGCCGGCGACAGCACTACCACTCCCACCTCCAGCTCCATTCCGGCGTGCAACGGCCTGCCCTATTATTCAGGCAAAACACAGGTTGGCGGTGTCAGCGGCGTTCTGCCTGACCCATCTGGACAAGGCGCACTGCGCTTGACCAATGGCGATACTACGACCGGGTCGAACGGCAACAATCAAACAGGATCGGTTATTTCCACCACCCCATTTCCCACCAATCAGGGGGTGCAGGTCACCTTCTCCACCGTGACCTACGGCGGCAATGCCTATAAGAATAGCGCGGGGCAAAATTCCGGCGCGGACGGTATTGCGTTTTTCCTGATGGACGGCACCAAAACGGCAACACCAGGCGCTTTTGGCGGCAGCTTGGGTTATAGCTGCAGCCAGGGGAAAACCCCGGCGGACGGCGTGGACGGCGGTTACCTGGCCGTGGCGATTGATGAATTCGGCAACTTTTCCAATCCAGGCGATGCGACCTCGGACGGCCCCGGCCAGAAGCCAGGCTCCATCGTTATTCGCGGCTCCGGCAGTATCTCGGCGAAGGCCTTGCAGAGAGATTATCCGACCTATTATCCGAGCACTCTTTCAGCAAGCAATTTGCTCACTGCGGTGCAGAACACTTGCAAGACAGGCTATTTGCAAAACTGGAGTGGCGGAAAAATTACCGACGCCAACAAGACTTCAATCAGCAACCAGAGCTCCACGACCGAGAAGGTCGCTGATTACAATCTCATCGTACAGCCGTCCGCAGTGTCAACCACGATCTACAATCAAGAAGCAACGGCAAAGCCGCTGCGTGCCAATGCCAATGTATTTACTTATGCACTAAGCATTACCCAGGATGGCTTGCTCAGCCTTTCGTATAGCGTGAATAATGGCTCTGCAACCCCCGTCATCGCCAAGCAGTCGATCACCGCGAACAATGGCAAACTACCGCCAAGTTTCCGCTTTGGCTTTACATCGGGCACCGGTGGCGGCAGCAATGTGCATGAAATTCTTTGTTTCAAGGCCGCCCAAATCAATGCTGCTTCCGACTCCGCCGGCACCAATGTGCAGCAATCCGCGCGCGTGCAAGCCGGCTCCCAGGTGTACCTGGCGTACTACCACCCGGTAAATTCCTGGGGCCAGCTTACAGCGTCCGACCTTCTTGCCGATGCATCCGGGAATGTGTCGATTAATTCTACCGCCAACTGGGATGCCAGCTGCGTGCTTACCGGCGGCAAATGCTCTTCGACAGGTGTGGCGACGACCGCGCAAGGCTCCGGGTCCCGAAATATTTTAAGCTGGAGCGGCACTGCGGGCGTTGCCTTTCAATACACCAGCCTGACGTCCGCACAGCAAACCGCGCTGGGCGGCTCCACCGATGGCACAACGCGCACCGCCTTTCTGCGCGGCGACCGCAGCCAGGAGATCACCGCCGCCACTCCCGGCCCCTTCCGAGGGCGCGACGGCGTGCTGGGCGACATCATGAACTCAAGCCCGGTATGGGTCGGTCCGCCGTCATCCAACTTCGCCGGCGTGGGAACCGATTTGCTGACCAGTAAGTCGATTGCAGAATACGGCGCCGTCTATACCAAATTCATGAGCGATAAACTGACTCGCGCGAATATCGTCTACGTGGGTTCAAACGATGGGATGCTGCATGGTTTCCGCGCCGGCGCGTACGACGCGTCCGGCTCCTTCGTCAAAGCCACGAATGATGGCCAGGAAGTGCTCGCCTATGTTCCAGCGAACGTGGTCAGCAACATTCACCCGTCCAACGCCATCTTCGATTTTTCTTCCCCCCAGTATTCACACAATAGTTACGTCGACGCTACTCCGGCATCCGGCGACCTGTACTATGGCGGAGCATGGCATACCTGGCTGGTTGGCGGAACCGGCGCCGGCGGTAACGCAACAGGCGCCGTCAACGAGCCCGCCAACATCGCAAATAGCGCGAATAGTACGGCTACGGGCGTGCTGTATGCGCTGGACATTACCGACCCCACCCAATTCAAGGAGGCCAACGCAGCGAGCGTCGTCCTCGGCGAATGGGACTCCAGCAACATCAGCTGCGGCAATGCGTCCAACTGCAAGACCAGCCTGGGCAGCCAATACGGCACGCCTATCATACGCAAGATGCATGATGGCAACTGGGCAGTCATTTTTGGCAACGGCAGGGACAGTGCCACCGGCACCGCCGGCATCTTTATCATGTCAGTCGATTATAAGACTGGCGCAAGGGCTTTCCGCTTCCTGGACACAGGCGTAGCGAATGCCGATTACGCCAAAGGGCTGAGAAACGGCATTGACTACGTCGCTTCCGCCGACCTGGATGGGGATCATGTTACCGACTATCTGTATGCCGGCGATGCGCTGGGCCATGTATGGCGCTTTGACGTGAGCGACAGCGATCCGTCAAAATGGGCGGCCGGCAGCAGCCCTATGTTTACCACAAGCAGTGGGCAGCCGATTTCAACGCGCGTGACGGTGAATTCGGTCTTGCAATCCGGCGGGTCGCCCAGGCTCCTGATTTCATTTGGCACCGGGCAGCAATGGCCGCAAAACCCTACTAGCGCGACAAAATTTGCCAGCGGCACACAAGCGCTGTACGGCATATGGGACTGGGACCTCAGCGCCTGGAATGCAAAAAGCGGCGTCAAGTATGCATCGCTGACCGCGCCGCAGAGTTATTCGGCCACGAACTTGCAAACGCAGACGATGACGACAAATTCTGCGGCCAGCGGCGCCATCTCCGGCTACCGCACCGTAACCGCAAACACTGTCTGCTGGAAAGGCTCCAAGCCTTCCTGCACTCAGTTTGGCTGGGTGCTTGCTCTGGACAATAGCGCGGGCGAGCAAATCATTTATAACCCGGTAGTAGCCTACGGCACCTTTCTGGTGAATACCACCATTCCTTCGGTGAACCAGGTGCTCAGTTGCACGAGTCAGCCGGCTTCCGGATACACGATGGCGATTTCACCGGAAACCGGTGGGGCTCCGATTACCTCCTTCTTTGCATCCGCAGTCAAGGACGCAGGTTTCTCTGCAACCGGGATCATTGCCGGTTTCGGCCTGAGCGCGACGGGCACACCGTCTATCGTGACATCAACGTCGGGAAAACCTTACCTGGTGCAGCAAACCGTTTCAGGAGTCGGCGCTGTGACAAAGATCGACCCGCCTAGCGGCAAGGCCGGCAGGTTGACATGGGTAGAATTGCGTTAAATTGAGGAAATAGAAAACCATGCAAAATCCACGTGTTCGCCGCTATCAGGGCGCATTGACTTTGTCGGACGGCTTCACGCTGATTGAACTGATGTTCGCCGTGGCGATTGTTGGCATGCTGGCGGTAATCGCCACAAATTCGTATCGGAGCCAGGTATTGAAGTCGCATCGCGTCGACGCCAAAAACGCGGTGCTGGACCTTGCAGCGCGCGAAGAAAAATACTTTGCAACGCACAATACTTATTCGATTGTAGGAACCGACCTGAATTACAGCACCGTGTTTCCAGTCAACGTCAATTCGGGCGGCCAAGTTTATTATACGTTGAGCGTCACGCAAACGACCACCTCGGATTTCACGGTTACCGCTACTCCTGCGGGCAAGCAAACATCCGACGGGTGTTCTTCGTACATCCTGAACAATCTCGGCGTCCAGTCTAACGGTACTGGCGCGACAGAGACCAATTGCTGGTAACCGGGACAGGGCCTGCTTTGTTCGCAGGCCCCAGACCTCACCGGCTATTCTGGAGAGCCGGATATAGAACATGAACACCGGCCTGGCAAGGATGTAGCTAGCTTCTGGGGCCGCGGATCTACGCAACGACAGCGGCCACCAGCGCCGTTCCGCATGCAATAGACGCGACGACGACAAGTAAAATTTTCTTGAGCCGTTTCCGCTTATCGATCAGACGCATGGCGGACGAACGCCTTAAAGAAGGCCGGTCGTGCCGCTTCATGAGACTGCCCTTTCCATATCGCCTTGATTGTTCAGCGCGATGTCCAGAATCTCGATTTGATCTACCCTGTTTGACGGCAACGTCACATTGACGATGCAAAACAACTTGCGCCCCAGCAAAGCCAGCCCTACCGGCGTCATCACGGACACGCGTGCCAGAGCGGGGTCGGCCTCATGCGGAGGCACGAGCGTAATCGAGCGGCTGTCCTTCGTGTCGACTGCCGAATAGACGATCTGCGAATACAGCGACACACAATCAAGTCGCCGCCCGCTGTCCGCAGGCAAGATGACGGCTGTCGAAACGATGTCCAGCAGATGCTCCGCCATCTCGCATTCTGCTTCGCCGAAGCGCAACATCCGGTCGGCCAGTTTGTTCAACAAAGAAGCATCGGGTTGGGTAAGGTAACGTTCAGTACTCATGATATTTACTCCGAATCGGCGAGTGCACGCCAATAAGACATAGCAGCGCAATGCTGAAGCGAGATGCGTCAACACAGCGGCAAAATTTGCGGGAGTGGCTCGGGAGCTAAACTGATGAACGAAGAATCGTCCTACCCTTGCTCGCCGAGCCTAAGTGAGGCAGGCGAGATCTCTTACTGAAGTTGGGCAGGCAAAAAACGACCGGGGAGTAGTTGCGGCTATCCGATTGGAAGCGTGCGACAAATGCGCTGCGCACAGGCCCTCCTGGCTCAACGCAGATTTGATGCGAGTCGGCAGGAAGGTGGAGGCGGCCATTAGAATAAGACGAATCGAAAGTATCGAAGCGATAGTAATGGCCTTATTATAGCCACTTGAGGCTTTACGTCAACCGCGTCCCGATACCATCCTCGCAGTGGTTCGCAAACCCCGCCCTGCGCATAAGCCCCCTTTGGACGGCCGGCTTGCAAAGCGCGATCATTCAAAACCCTACTGCATGGAAGGCGGCGGAGGCGGCGGGTAGTTCATCTGCGAAGGTGCCGGGTAGCGATAGTATCCGCGAGAATAAGACGGCATCAGATTTCCTTTTGAATACATGCATTGCTGGTACGCTATGTCGTATCGACGTTGCGCGTTCCATGCAATGGCGCCGCTTTGATTTGCTCCCGCTGCAGCGCCAACCACGGCACCCGTCGCCGCGCCGGCGCCAACGCTGCGGCTGCCCCCGGCAGCAGCGCCGACCGCTGCGCCCAATGCGGTGCCGACGACTGTTGAAGCCGCAAAGTTCCCAGCAGCGGCATCGCTGGGCAAGCCAACAGACTGCGTTGCCCAGCCGCGGCAGATCTGATCATCTTGCATGAAGACTTCGAATGGTTTGTTCTGAGGTGGCATGACAGCAACCGTAGGTCCGGTGGGCATCTGGGCGCAGCCGAGCAAAAGTGACGCTCCTAGCCCAAGGGTACTGATGAGTGGAAATTTCGCACCCAAGCTTTGAATGGAAATTTGACGATATGCAGTAAACATCATGACTCCCTCCCACTTCGGTTGCACCAGAGCAGCATCGCCCGGTGAGGCCAATCGCCAATCGATTCAGGCGACGGCCTGTAAAAAATTATCGGCCAAGTGCCATTTCCAGTAGCTGAGATAACTACATTGGAGCATGGCTATGTATCGAACTCATTTCAGATTCAGAGTAATTTGTAAGTAAGTGTTAGCCAGAATCTCGCTTCATTTAGCTCGGCGAAAATGCCGGGATTATCGTCTAAACTAAATGATATACCCAGGCTCCTGGATCAATCGCAAAACGGGGTACATCATGAAGCCAACTCCTCTTTCACACAGCATTGCCGCAATGATGTTTTCCCTTGCGGCTTTGTCGTCCTGCCGCACCACTCCCGTGCCCACTGAACTGCTCGGCGATCCTGCACCTGTATCGGCGGCAATTCGCACAATTAATATTGCGCCTGATACCCGGTCAGTGAATGTCACCGATGGAGAAATTATCAAATTTACTGTCGGCGACAAGGCGTTCGCCTGGAATTTCGATGGCGCGTTGACGGTTGACAATTTCCCGTTAAATCAAGTCGCGCCGCCTGGACTGCTTGATCATCCGGTGCAAGCCTATGTTGCGCCGGACCCAACCTATGAAGGCGGCGGTGACGGGGACAGACATCATGGAAGTGGCGGCCACGGTGGGGATCACGGTGGCGGCCACGGTGGAGGTCATAAGTAGACAAGATGAACTAGCCCCCTATAAGTTTCCATGTGGGAAAATAAGCCTGCAACTGTGCTGAAATGCAACGAAATCAGCATGGAGGCTTAGTTTTCAGGGAACGGCACACTCGCGTGCCCGCCAGAAATGCATGCAAATAACCACAAACAATTTTGGTTAGAGGCGTCAATGAGACAAACAGTTTCACTATAGGCACGCGGCACGTTAAAATCTGAAAGCGTCAAGCCTTGACGCCTCCTGTGCAAGTTCACTTTGAGGACACTTATGAAAACGCAACTTCGTTTACTAATAGTAGCTGCTGGCTTGCTTTTCGCTTCGACCGGCTTTGCCCAAACCTCCGCCTCAATGCCGGCAGCATCCGCTGCAAAAGCAAGTGCCAGTGGCAAAGCAGCAGCAAAATCCGCATCGGCCTCCATGCCTATGACCGCGGCAGCTGGCGGTGGCGGCGGGAAGGTATGGGTTAATGAGAAATCCAAAACGTATCACTGCGAAGGCAGCAAGTATTATGGCAAAACAAAGGTCGGTGAATATATGACCGAAGCTGATGCAAAAGCCAAAGGCAACCACCCGGACCATGGTAAGGCCTGCACAGCCAAGTAACTGCTTGCGCCAACTGCAATGGACCTGAGCGCAAGCGGTCACAGGTCAAATCGAAATACCTTGTTTTATCTGCCGCTTTTGTTTGAAACGTCGGCCGGTTGATACCTCATTACCCTGGCTAGTCCAGGGTTGCTTTCTTTTTTTAATTCTCCAATTCCGTTTGCAATAAATAACGGCATGCTTCGTTGAGTCTGCCTACCAAATTGGCCTACATTGTCGAATCGGATTTTCCGCCATTTTTCGGAGAATAAAATGCACAATCCTCAGCCTCAATTCATCAATGTCAAGCTTGAAAAACTTCATCCGACCCAAATTACAGTCGGCAAGCTGGAGGTGGCGCTAAAGCGAAAGCAGTGGGCGGGGCTCGGGAAAAAATCCCGCGCTGCTGCATTGGCCAGCCATTGGTTTCCTGCAATTGCGGGCATGGAGGGGCGCTATTACATAGTCGATCACCACCACTTTGGCTTGGCCTTGCTCGAAGAAAATGTTAAAACAGTGAGTGTGATGGTGCTCAAAGACCTGTCGTGGCTAGATGCCCCCAAGTTCTGGCGTGTTATGGATCATCACCAATGGGTGCATCCTTACGATACTGAAGGTGTCCGGCGCGAATTCGAATCACTCCCTGATCACCTGACGCATTTACATGACGATCCCTATCGCAGCCTGGCAGGTGAGTTGCGCCGCGCCGGCGGCTTTTCCAAGGATGTCACTCCTTTTAGCGAATTTCTGTGGGCAGACTTCCTAAGAACGCATGTCCAGGTCAGTCTGATCGATCAGGACTTCCAGAAAGCGTTGACGAAAGCAAAAAAAATCGCACATACCCAGGAGGCGCGTTACCTGCCAGGCTGGTGCGGCTTGGCCGGAGTACCGTAAATGCAGATCTCCAGCGAGGCGCCAAAATCCAATAAGGCCGGCATTCTCGGACTGCTGTCGTTAGCAGATGTCATTGCCGGCCTATCTCTTGCGGGCTTACTGCTGCCTGAAGCAGTCGCTTATTCCAGCATTGCCAACTTGCCGCCGCAGGCCGGCGTCATCGCTCTATTCGCCGGATTGGTTTGCTATGGGCTGCTTGGCACCAGCCGCTTCGCCATCGTCTCTGCAACATCATCCTCTGCCGCAGTGCTGGCTGCAGCGTCTGCCGACATGTCTGGCGGAGACCTGCAACTCCGGTCTGCCATTGCGATTGGCTTGATCGTGCTGACCGGCCTGTTTTTCACTGTAGCAGGGCTCGCCAGGATGGGGAGCGTATCCGACTTCATTGCCAAACCGGTGCTTCGGGGATTTGCATTTGGACTGGCCATCGTGATTATTCTCAAGCAAATCGCAAATGTGGTCGGCGTCCGGCCGCACCATAACGACCTGTTCCGGTTCACGGCCGAGCTATTCAGCCAGACATCACTCTGGAATTGGCCGGCCGCGATAGCCAGTGCAGTCGCGCTGATGGTATTGTTCCTCTTCGCAAGGATACCTCGCCTGCCCGGCGGATTTTTGGTCATCGTCATTGGTATCGCTGCCGGCAAATGGCTCAATCTTTCTCAATATGGGATCGGCCTTGTGGGAACCATCAACTTGCAGCTGATGGCCCCGGCACTGCCAGGCCTGTCCTATTCCGAGTGGCTGCGGATAGGCGAATTGAGTATCGCAATGGTCATGATCCTGTATGCGGAGTCTTATAGCTCCATCCGCAGTTTCGCAATAAAGCATGGGGATACTGTATCGCCCAACCGGGATTTGTTTGCACTGGGAATTGCCAACGTCGTGTCAGGAATTTTTCATGGCATGCCGGTGGGAGCGGGCTATTCGGCCACCTCGGCTAACGAAGCCGCCGGAGCGGTCTCCCGGCTGGCAGGGTGGATTGCTGCGGCAACGCTCCTCGTCGTCGTTGCAGGCCTGCTGCCGGCCATAGCCTTGACGCCCGAGCCTGTGCTGGCGGCCATTGTCATTCATGCGGTCAGCCACACACTGCGTCCGGCAGTCTTTAAACCTTATTTCACATGGCATCGCGACAGGCTGCTCGTTGTAGCGGCTGTGGTAGCGGTGCTGGCTTTAGGTATATTGGATGGTTTGCTTGCAGGCATTGCGGTTAGCCTGATCTTGTTGTTACGGCGCCTGTCGGAATCGTCGGTGACGATTCTTGGGCGCCTTAATCAGGGCCATGATTTTGTTGGAATAGTCGCCCATCCGGAAGCGCAAGCCGTACCGGGAATGCTTATCCTGCGCCCCGATACCGCCCTTTTCTTCGCAAATGCAGAGAGGATTTTGGCGCAGGCAAGAAAAAAAATCACAGCCTCTGGCGCCGACGTTCATACAGTAATCCTCAGCCTGGAGGAATCGCCCGACCTCGACAGTTCAAGCCTGGAAGCATTGATTGACTTTCGTAAGGCGATCACGGACCAGAATAGGCATTTATTGTTTGCCCGTCTAAAGCCGTCAGCGCAGCAGGTGCTAAGTCAAGCTGCCATTCCCGGAACAGCGGTGGCCGACCTGTGCGATCTCAGCGTGGATGATGCAGTCAGATTGGCGACAGATTTAAGCTCGAAGCCTTAGCATACTAGTGCTCATGAGCCCTCCCTTGTTTCCCGGCTGCGATCGGAAACACTATTTCACGAAAATCAAAGCTCCATACTAGGCGCTAAATTTCGCGGGTTCACGCTCGCGAAAAAAACCTTGATCAAACGCCTTGCAGTAGGACTCCCAGTCCGTGTTGACTTGCTTGGCACAATCCCGCGCCAACCCCATGATTGTGTCGGTCCATTTTTTTTTCGCCGCAAAAGCAATCAATTCATCGGCGATTGCGGACCCTCCCCTGCCCGAACTGCGGATGTGCGCGGACGCAACGACGTCCCCCATCACCTGCATCACCTCTTCCAACTCTTGCAGTGAACTGATTGAGCGATCCAGCGTGACGCGATCTTCGGTCGGTTGCAGCGCGCGCAAAATATAGTGCCGCTTTCCGATAGTAACCGGTTGCAGAAAAGCCATCGAGACCGCCTGTATCCGACGTTGCAACGCAACCACGCGATCTGCCTCTGATTTCCATTTCGGCTGCGCGTTTCTTAAGTGTGGCGCCAGCGACGATGGCAAAGCCTGCTTTAAATCCAGCAGATAGTTCCCATTGGGACCGCCCTTGCCGTGAACCAGAACTATGTAGCGCTCCACGCCGAGACTGCCCGTGCCGGCAACGCGCCTTGCCATATCCAGCACTTTGAAAAATTGCGGATTAATCTGCGTTGATGCAAATTCGTCGAAAAAAGTCGTGACTTTCTCGCGTTGCCCCGGCGTGACTGACAGCGCTTTTTTTCCGTCGATTCGCAGGCTTCTCCTTGCTCCTTTGAGCACAGTGCGCCGATCGAGAAATGCCGACCTCTGCCTTTGCCGGAGGCTATCCAGCAGATTGCCGACCAGCCCCTGTGCGGTGTCTCTTTCAACCCAATGACTCTTGCCTTTAGAAAGAACCTGCTTGTAAGACGCCAGGAACACACTGCCGAGGGCTCTTGCTTCAAGCTTGCTGATCCCAAGGCTTCCCGCGCCGACCAGCACACTTGTGACAAATCGGACCAGGTCCCAGGAAAGAGGCGCCAATGCGGCTTCATCGAAGTCGTTGATGTCAAAGTAGGCGAGACGATTATCCCCTTTATAACTGCCAAAATTTTCCAGGTGCAGATCACCGCAGCACCAGACCAGCGGGGACTGGGGGAACGTGCCTGCATCCGACAAACGGTCATAGAAAAGATGACAGGTCCCTCGTAAAAAAACGAAAGCACTGCGACGCATATTGCCGTACTTCATTTGCAATCGCTCAGGGTCACGTCCGGCGTTAAAGGAAAAAATATTTTGGCAGGGTTCTAGCATGATTTGGCCTTGTTGAATGAAGGAAAATGGGCATCAGGTACCAAAGAAACAATGTCCAGAAGGCTTGCTCCGACTACCGATGTCAATGAAAAACGACGCGGACATGCCTATCCTTGTTAAAAATAAGCAGAAATTTCCTCATCAACTAAATCGCACGGAAAATATGGTTCCTTTGCCATTTGATCCCGGCTCAATGGAGATAGTCGCGTTATGGTCCTTTGCTATATCGCGCACAATCGAAAGCCCCAGGCCGCTGCCTGCTGCTTTGTCGCTAAGGCGATAGAAGCGATTAAAAATCAAATCACGTTCTGACTCTGCTATGCCGGGCCCTGAATCCTCCACCGAGAAAATGCTCTGGCCGGATTGACGAAAACAGGAAACTGTCACAGCACCGTGAAACGGCGTATAGCGAATGGCATTGTCAATTAAATTATCGATCAAATCACGCAGCAAAAACCGGTCTCCGAGGACCAAAATCGGATCAAGGTTAAATCCCAGATCTATCTTTTTCTTTGCCGCCAATTCAACAAAATGTTGAATTGAATCTTCTACGACCTTATTCATCTCCAGCTTCTCCAGCCGGGTATGTTCAAATTGGCCGGGTTCAGCGCGCGCCAGCGCCAACAGCTGGTTGGTTTGACGGATCATTCTTTCCGTGGACGACATGATCAAGGTCGCCGATTGTATCGTTTCCCCATCGTTTTGATGTTTCTGGATCAGCCATTCGATTTGAGTTTTAACGCCCGTAAGCGGTGTTCTCAGCTGGTGCGCTACATTGGCAAGAAAATCCTTGCGCGCAGATGCATCCATTTGCACTCGATTGAGCAGGCCATTGATAGCCCCCACCACCGGCCTTAATTCCCGGGCGATGCCGTGCTCCGGAACAGGGGAAAGATCATTAAAATTGCGGGAATCCAGGTCCGTCTGCATTTGCTTCAACGGAAAAAGCCCTTTGGTTACCGCTATCCAAACGATGGTAATGGAAATAAGCGTGAGCATGCCCTCAACAAGGATAAGCACAAAAAATATCTCGGAGCGGATATGCGCGCGTTTACGCTCCGTCTCGGCGACGCCGATGTACATCGTTTCGGACCCGATTTTCGTTTTGAGGGAAATAACCCGGGTTGTCTCATTGTGCATGGTGCCGTCGTAGGCAATCGGATCGTCAAATCGCGACGGGAAATTCAGCTTGGGAAAATCATTATCGCCGACGATGGTCTTTCCATCAGAGTCTCGCACGGTGAAATACACCAGATCCAAATGATCGACTCTTAACACTTGTTCTGCCTGTTGCGGCAAGTCGATACTGATTGTTTCATTGGTTTCGCGCAACCTGGACTTCAAGGCCCACACAGTGTCAGCCAGTCCTTGATCAAATGCAATTTGCGCGGGTGCCCAGGCAAGCCAATAAGTTAAGCCTGCTCCAACTAAATTAATAAGCAGAAGCGGCGCTATGAGCCACTTCAGGAGATTGACCCGCATGCTGAACTTCATTGACCCACTTTCACAAACATCGACACAATCAAATCTATCCGGCGAACGACGAGCTGGATGAAAACCGGAATCCAGCGATTTCATCCCACCACGCAAGCGCCAACCAGCACTATTCTCCATCAGCAAACACACTTCACGCCCACGCCGGGCACAATGGATCGGCAGAAATCGAAAAAACACCCGGGACATGATGGCAATATTCTAACGTGCAAATTACTGCCACCACTGCTGAATCCTCTCTTTTTTACTGCGCCGTGCCGCTGTCAGCATTTTGTCAGCTTCGCGTCATGCTGCTGTCAGCACGCATTCGTACCATTCCGCTTGGTTGCCATTATGCAAAGGGCCTGAATTTCATTGTGCCCTAGTGGTTCCTGCCGAAACCAATAATGATCAAAAGGATTTCATGTCTACCGGACTATCAGCAAGCCGCTTCAGCAAATATCTGCCGCTGGCCCTGTGCTTTACTTTTGCGGCCTCAAGCACGACCGCAGCGGATCGCCCGCAAGTCAATTGGCAGGAAGGCGCGAAATTGGGAACCATCGAATATATATATGACGCAGAGACGCCCGAAAAAGATTTACCGGATTGTCTCGCGACCCTGCCCAAAAAGGAACTCTCGAGCCGGCATTTTGTAAAAGTCTGGTATCGGCATGTTCGCCTGATGCGCCATGAAGTTGCTGAACTACCGGACGATTTGCTACATGCAAAGGTGGACGATCATGTCGAAATCTGGCCGGCAGATTGCTCACGCGGGAAATTGTCCAGAATTTCAAAAGTTTTTTCACCTGCCCCATAGTGCCCTGCCCCATGATTTCCTTTTGCAAGCTTTATGTTGCAGGTATTGTCAGTTTTGTCCTTGCCCACCACTGCTGCGCCGAACAAGTCCCTGACGTCCAGAACCTGACCCTTCGACAAGCATTCCAGATTGCGGTAGAACGCAATCATGATCTTCGTCTGTCGGTTAATGCGGTTCAAAGCGCTGGCGCCGCCATTGAAGTTGCGGGTGCATCGCCCAATCCGACGCTAACGCTGCAAACTGCAAGCATCAACCCCAAAGTCGGCATCGGGGATGGCACCCTACGCAATAAAACTGTCGACAGTTCAATCAGGATTGATCAGCTCATAGAGCGCGGCGGAAAGCGGGAATTGCGGAAGGCAGTAGCGGCGACGATGGAAGACGCCGCACGGTCTGATCTGATTGACACCAGGCGGCAGTTGCACGTACTTGTCAGCCAAGCCTATTATGACGCCCTTGCGTCAGAGGAGAAGCTTGTCATATTGAGGCATACGGCAGACCTGTACGACACTACCATCAGTGCTGCACAAAAACGTCAGAAGGCAGGCGATATTGCAAATGCCGATGTTGCCCGCTTGCAGGTTGATGCGTTGCGTGCAAAGAATGATGTGCTGCAAGGCGAAGCGGACGTTAAGAAAGCCAAGCATTCCCTGGCGACCTTATTGGGGAGCGTCAATCTCGCATCGCAAATCAGACTATCCGATACCTGGCCTACCGCACAATTCGACTCCGTCGAACCCTCGGATTCATTGATTGAGCAAAGAGCGGATGTAGTCGCGGCGAAATTGCGTCTTGAATCTGCAAAGACCGCACGCAAGCTTGCCCTTGCAGCCCGCACGAGGGATGTGTCTGTCGGCGCCCAGTACGATCACTATCCGGTAAGCGAAGCCAACACTCAAGGAACCGGAAACAGTTTCGGCTTTTCTGTGCAAATTCCTTTATTTTTCAGATATCAATTTGACGGTGAAATTCGCGCAGCGGAGGTCGCTGTCGATGCGGCAAGCGAAACACTGGAAAAAATCCGGGACGCCGCCACGAACGAACTCCATCAAAATTGGCAAGATGCCCGCTCCTCCTTTGATCAGCTCCGGATTTACGACGACAAACTGCTGGTCGCTGCAAAGAAAACCGCGGACGCAGCCGAATTTGCTTTTCAACACGGTGCGATAAGCATCATGGATGTCCTCGATACCCGGCGCACGTACCGGGCAACCCAGCTCGATGCGCTGACAGCCCGAGCCAGCTATGCAAAATCTTTAGCCGCCTGGCAGGCAACACTAACCGAAAATTTATCGCAATGAGTTCATCTTCAAATCTCGTCAAGACCGCAGTAGCCGCAGCTCTTATCGGCGCGGCGGCCTTGGGCATACGGCATGTTTATGCAACCCAGGAGGCAAAACCTGTATCTGCAGCAAAGGACAGGCCGCAGCCGGGCATCGTCAAATTCGCTTTAAATTCGGCGCAATTGTCGTCGCTCAAAATTTCTGCCATCGAAGAAATTCCGCTGCCGGTTTCAGATATGGTGAATGGACGTATCACATACGATGAAAATGTCACTTCCCGTATCAGCTCTCCCATCCTGGGTAGAGTCATTGCATTGCACACAGAGATAGGTGAAAAGGTCCGGCGCGGCGCCGTATTGGCCGATATAGACTCGCCTGACCTGAGTACTGCCGACGCCGATTGGCGCAAGGCGCAAGCAGATGAGCTTAAGAAAAAACTTGCCTATGATCGTGCAAAAATTCTGTTTGACGGCGACGTGCTGGCGCGCAAGGATTATGAGTCCGCCGAAGCCGACTATATGCAATCGAGGGCGGAGACCAGGCGCGCGCAATTGCGGATGAAAAACCTTAATGCGTCCGGCAATGAAGATGGGCGTTTCGGCCTGAGATCGCCAATCGCCGGCATAGTCGCCGACAAACAGATCAATCCAGGACTGGAAGTTCGTCCGGACTTGCCGAATCCACTCTTTACGGTGACGGACTTGAGCCGCCTCTGGGTGATTGTCGACGTCCCTGAGCAAAGCGCCGCCCAAATTCACGCCGGACAAATCGTCAGCATAGAAACAGACGCTTACCCGGACCAGCGTTTCAACGGCAAGGTGGCATTGGTTGGATTGGCGCTCGATCCGGTGACGCGACGTATCCAGGTCCGTTGTGCAGTCAAAAACGATGACGGAAGGCTCAAGCCGGAAATGTTCGCCCGCATATCCTTCCTCGCGGACGACAGCGCCAAGAAAGCGGCGCAGATACCCAACACCAGTATATTTGTCGAAGGCGCGTACAACTATGTATTCGTTGAAACCCAGCCTGGTACCTTTGAAAGGCGCCGTATCAATGTAAAAATCAAAGGATATGAAAAGAGCTTTGTCGATACCGGATTGGCAAACGGAGAAAAGATAGTGACAGAAGGCGCCTTCTTGTTGAACGCAGAGGCGGCAGGCAATGCTCGCTAAGCTGATTGACTTTGTCCTGGCGCAACGCGTCTTTGTTTTGATCCTGACAGCGGCGTTAGGCGTATTTGGCTATAGGGCATTGACCAACTTGCCGATTGAAGCCTTTCCGGATGTCCAGGATGTGCAGGTGCAGATTGTGACGCAATATGCAGGGCAAGCACCCGAAGAAGTCGAGCGTGTCATAACCTTGCCGATAGAGCGCGAAATGAGCGGCGTTCCGCGCCAAACTCAGCTTCGCTCGGTAACTATTACCGGCTTATCTGTAGTCACGATCACCTTCGCCGACGGAACTGACGACTATTTCGCTCGTCAGCAAGTGCTTGAAAAGCTACAGAACGTCACGCTTCCCACAGGAGTTCAAGCCAGCCTGGCTCCGCTTTCCACTGCCGTAGGAGAGATCTTTCGATACATCGTCGAAACTCCGCCCGGCATGGACGCCAACGAAGTGCGCGCGCTGCAAGACTGGGTGATACGCCCCAAATTAAGAATAGTTCCCGGCGTGGCCGACGTAGTCAGCTTCGGCGGAACGGTGAAGGAATATCAGGTCCAGGTCGATCCCACTGCGCTAAAGCGCTATGGAGTGACGATCGATCAGGTCAGCCAGGCCCTGACGAATAATAGCGCCAATGTAGGCGGCGGCTTTCTCCGCCGAGGCGACGAGGCATTGGTCGTCCGCGGCATAGGCATATTTAGCCGAATTGAAGAAATCGGCAAGGTCATTATCAGCGCAAAGGCGGGTAAAACGGTGCTGATATCCGATGTTGCCGACGTAAAAATAGGAAATCGCCCGCGCTCTGGAATTGTTGCATTCAACGATGAAAACAGCGTTGTCGAAGGCGTCGTCCAGATGAGCAAGGGCAGCAATGCGGCGAAAGTGGTTTCTGACGTCAAGGACCGCGTCGCCGAGCTCAATGCAAATTTGCCGAAAGGCGTCAGCATCAAAACGATCTATGATCGAACAAACCTGATTGACCACACGGTACACACCGTTGCTGAAAATTTGCTGGTCGGCGCCGCGCTTGTCATCGCTATTCTCGTCATCTTCCTGGGCAACTGGCGGGCGGCGTTGATCGTAGCAACAGTCATCCCCTTGTCCTTGATGTTTGCATTCATCATGTTGGATGCGCGCGGGATTCCCGCCAATTTGATCTCTCTCGGCGCGGTCGATTTTGGGATTATCATCGATAGCGCCGTGGTCCTGGTGGAAGCGCTGATGGTCAGGCTGGCTTTGCACAACTACGATCCGGCTGCGGGCCTCAAACCCTATGCCTGGCGCAAAAAAACACTGAAGCAGACCGTGGTCGAACTAGGCCACCCTATCCTGTTTGCCAAAGCCATCATCATTGTGGCTTTTATCCCTATTTATACATTCCAGCGGGTTGAGGGGAAAATATTCTCACCGGTCGCATTCACGCTGAGCTTTGCCATTCTGGGAGCAATCTTCCTGACGATGACGCTTGTCCCGACGCTTCTGGCCCTGGTTATCAAGCGTCATCCATTTGCGGAAAAACACAGTAACTGGATGGCATCCTTGCAAGAAAGATACCGGAACATGCTCACGCGCCTGTATCCAAACCGCGTGTGGGTCATTGCCGGATCCGGGTTTGCGCTTGTCATGGCATTGGCGCTAGCCCCTATGCTGGGAAGCGAATTCCTGCCCAAGCTCGATGAAGGCAATCTCTGGCTGACGATCAGCCTGCCCAATTCTAGCTCGCTGGAAAAAACCCAGGAAATCGAGCACCAGGTACGCGCGATATTGAAAAGCTATCCGGAGGTCGGGAATATAATTTCCCAGGTAGGCCGGCCGGACGACGGTACGGACCCGAAGGGGGCAAACAATATGGAGATATTCGCCGACTTGAAGCCTAGCGGCGAATGGAAGCACGGCAGCAAAGAAAGTTTAATCGCTGATATGTCGGCAAAGATTCGCGTGATTCCGGGCGTTCCTACCAATTTTTCCCAAGTCATAGAAGACAATGTGGAGGAGGCCCTGTCTGGAGTGAAAGGAGAAATCGCAGTCAAGATTTTTGGTCCGAATCTTGATGTTCTGACGCAAAAAAGTGAGCAGATTGCATCCATCCTGAATAGCATCGACGGCGCAGCCGATGTGGCCGCAGTGAAAATAGGCGGGCAAAGCGAACTGGATATCGTCATTGACCGTACTCGTATTGCCAGGTTGGGGATCAATGTTTCAGACGCCAATTCTGCAATCCAGACGGCATTGGCCGGAAACGCGGTAAATTCATTTTTTGAGGGCGACCGCCAGTTTGATCTCACTATTCGCCTAAAAGAAACTTTTAGACGTTCTGTCGACGACATCGCCGCGTTGCAGGTGAACCTGCCCGGCGGAGCCGGTACGGTCGCACTTGGCGATATTGCGCACATCGATATCCGCCAGGGCGCGGCCCGCATTAGTCGGGAAGGCGGCGGTCGCAACGCTTCAGTGAAGGCAAACCTGATCGGCCGCGATCAGGGCAGTTTTGTCGCAGAAGCGCAACGCAAAGTCGAAGAACAGGTCCATCTTCCGGAGGGATACCAAATTACCTGGGGTGGCCAATTTGAAAACCAGGAGCGTGCCGTCAAACGCCTGAAAGTAATTGTTCCGATTACAGCCTTGTTGATATTTTCCTTGTTATTCTGGGCATTTCGGTCGATACGCAAAGCTTTACTGGTGCTTTCCATCGTTCCATTCACTTTGATTGGCGGCGTTCTCGGTCTGGCTGCCGTTGGCCTGCATTTTTCCGTCTCCGCCGCAGTCGGCTTTATCGCCGTGGCCGGTATTTCCGTTCAAAACGGGGTAATCATGGTGGAGCAAATTGTGGCAATTGCGCGCTCAAATCCATCATCCTTCGCCAGTGCCGTGGACGGGGCGGTATCCCGATTGCGACCGATACTGATGACTGCATTGATGGCTGGCCTTGGGCTCTTGCCGGCAGCCTTATCTCACGGCATAGGTTCAGAAACGCAAAGACCTTTTGCGGTAGTCATTGTTGGAGGTATTGTTTCAGCAACCTTCTTCACGTTACTGCTACTGCCCCTTGTCTATCCGTATTTCGGCGAAAAAATAGAAATCGAATGAAACGCAGCCGTCAAGCAGTAGCACAAGAACTGCCCTCTTCCGCCTCTCTCGCCTCCAGCGGCGAGAACTGCGGCTAGCGGGTCAGAAGGTAAGCAGGCAGGAGCACTTCTCTGTGGGAATAAAATTTTAAAACGGTCGGGACAGGTTTATTTTTAAATAAAAATGATCAGCGCGGCGACCGCCAGGATCAACGCCACTTTGGTCAGCCTGTAGACATTCTTGTTCCATGCCTTAAAACGACGGCGGTACTGGCCCATCACATGGGAGACATAAAACAGCTTGCTGACGCCGCCGGTTTGGTCGCCGGTCTCATTTGGCGAGGCTGCTGCGGTCATCATCGTGCGGCCCAGCCAGCGGTTGATTGCCTGCGCCCAGCGAAAGCGCATCGGGCGTTCGATGTCGCAGAACAGGATGATACGGTCGCTATCGCTGCCATTGATCGCCCAGTGGATGTAGGTTTCGTCGAAGATCACGCCCTGGCCGTCGCGCCAACTGTAGCGCTGGCCATCCACTTCGATGAAACAGCGGTCGTCATTCGGGGTGGCCAGGCCAAGGTGGTAGCGCAACGAGCCCGCAAACGGATCCCGGTGCTGGTTCAGCTTGCCGCCGGGCGGCAACTCGGCAAACATCGCCGCCTTCACCGAAGGGATGCCTTGCAACAACGCATAAGTCTGCGGACACAGACGTTCGGCGGATGGATGGCTGGCGTTGTACCACTTCAGGTAAAAACGTTTCCAGCCATTTTTGAAGAAGGAGTTGAAGCCGGCATCATCGTGATTTTCCGCTGCCTTGATCTTTTGCAATGTCAGCAGGTTCTCCGCTTCGGCACGGATCACTTCCCAATTCTGTTGCAGCGGTGCCAAATCTTTAAATTCTTTCACCGCTAGATATGGCGTTGAGGGTACTTTGGAAAATACGTGCATGAAAAGGTTGATCGGCGCCATGAAGGAAGAATGATCGAACATCTGACGCGTGAACGGCAGGCGCACCTTGCCACGAAAATGAATATGCAGGATTGACAACAAATAAAAGATAACGACAGCCCACTTCATGGCGCCCCCAAAGATATAAATTTTCTCGTAGTGCAGAGATAGTTGGTCGAACGGCGCCTAAACCGGGAATTCCCCGAAAAACATTTAGCGCGAAAGAAGCGAATTGTAGCGCAGGTGCTGAAGATGGGTATCGCACGCGGCAAAAGGATGTTCATGCCAAACATTCTACGCTAGTCGCAGCGCTCCGAATCAAACCCGGGCGACAAACTCAAGCACGCCCCGCCTCAGCATGATTTTGCGCATTTATTGATGCAAATTATATAATTTTATCGTATTTGTTTAATAAATATCCTATCTGTAGCGTCATACTGGCCAGGCAATTAGAACTCGCCTTGACTTGCCGATAGGGCGAATAAAGACAAGAGGACGGCCCCATTGCAGCCGTCCTCGCTCAATTGACGCCGTCCGTAACGGGATGGGACAGTTAGATCGGTTGGCCCAGGTAAATCGGGCGCGCCGCAGTCAATTGGCTTTTCACATGTTGCGCGACGCCGTCGGCCAGCAGTTCTTCATCGCCGTTTTCAACCGCTTTGAGAATCGCCGCAGCGATGTCGGCTGGATCGGATTTTGGCGCATCCACGGCACTTGTCATGTCGGTATCGACATAGCCGAAATGCACTCCCAGCACCGTCGTCCCCTGCGCGCGCAAGTCGTTGCGCAAGCCGTTGGTAATGGCCCAGGCAGCAGCTTTGGACGCGGAATACACTCCTGAATTACCGACCACGGCCCAACTCAGTGCGGACAGGATATTCACCAACCCGCCGCCGCCATTGGCTTTGAGCACAGGCGCAAATGCCGCGCTGACCGCCAGGGTGCCTAGCGCATTGGTTTCAAACTGGGTGCGTGCTGCTGCGGCGGCGCCGGGTTCCAGCAAAGCTGCGGTCGGCGATGAGATGCCGGCATTATTGATGATCAGGTTGACGTCGCCTGCGATGGCCGCTGCGGCGGCGACCTGCCCGGAATTGGTCACATCCAATTGTATCGGCGTTACGCCTTCGATAGTAATGGATGCAGGATTGCGCGCAGCGGCGTAGATCTTGCGCACGCCGGCTTGCTGGAAAGCCTTAACGAGGGCTGCGCCTATGCCGCGGTTGGCGCCGGTGATCAATACGGTGGTGTCTTGTAATCTCATGATGGTCCTTTAAATAGCTTGTCGGGTTGAAAAACAGTTTGCAATTCCTGCCTGCCGATTTATTATATTACGATCATAATATTAAAGTCATCATATAAAATGCAGTCTAACGAAAATTTTTTTGGAAGCGGCATGCGTTACAAAGAAGACCATAAGGAACAGATCCGGCAAAAGATCCTGCAATCGGCTGCGGCGCGTTTGCGCTCCAAGGGTATTGCCGCCTCGGGTGTGGTGGGGCTAATGGCCGATGTGGGACTGACGCAGGGCGGCTTTTATGCCCATTTCAAATCAAAGGACGCGCTGGTGCGCGAATCTTTGCAAACCGCCATGCTGCATTTATATCAATCGGTGCAAAATACGATGGCCGCGTCTAACGGCAAGCCGCTGGAAGCCTTCCTGGACCAATACTTGTCGCACGCGCATAGAGACACGCCGGCTGCGGGCTGCGTGGCCTCGGCATTGTCTGGAGAGATCAGGGAAAGCTCGGAAGAAATCCGCGATATGTTCACGCTGCAAGTCAAAAACATGACAGCTTTGCTGGCCGAAGCCTTGCCGAATGAATGGAAAAATGAGGAGCGGCAAGCTTATGCCGAGATGATCTACGCAACGCTGGTGGGCAGCATGAGCCTGGCGCGTGCCGTCAACGACGAGGCAGTATCAAATCGCTTGCTGACAAATGCGCGGGAGCAGATACTCTCGATGGTAAGGAGCAAAGCGGTTACGCTGTTGGCAAGCGGGATTTAGCCTGAGCAATGTGCGCTAGTGGCGCCTCACACCCGCCGCCGCATCATTAGGCGCGATTAGGCTCGCTTAGCGCCGAGAACTTCGCCATGGATTTGTTGCCGCATAGCCTCCAGCAAGGCCGAGCGCCGCCGATATTCGCTACGTTTCTTTGACGGCCTCTCGTCAATCGGCTTTTCGTCAACGAAGCTTGGAATATCGAAATTACCATTACGGTTTTCCCTGCCCCCAGCCAGCAGCCACAACTGGTTATATTCCGCATTAATGGTTTTTTTTGACCGATATCTCCACGACCTGTAGATATGATTCTCTTTACTGATGCATTCGATCTTGGTGCAATTGATCTGGCTGGCAATGGTCCTAAGCGCTTCTATCAGCAGTAATCTCGGCTGAATCCCATGCAAGGCATGCGTCGCATCCCTGACCAGTTCACGGCAGTCGCCCGCCTTTGACTGGACGCCGCCGACCTTGATCAAAACCTCATGACCGGACCTCACCAAGCTAAAAGTCAGCCAAAGTATTGCCACATTATTGAAAGCCAATTCCAGCGTGACGCCCCCTTCCCGCTTGAACGTTTCCCTGCGAAACAGCTTGATCTCGAAATTTTCACCGGCTTTACCGTCAATACGGCAAAGCGAAACACCGTTGCCAGCCATGACTTCGACCGTCTGCTGAGTCCCGAATATCGCGTGGAACAGTTCGAAATGCCCCTTAAGGAGCGTTGCTCTCTTGGCTACTGTGATATTCCTGTCGAAGAATGGCCGGTGAACCGCTTCAACCAGGCTAGGCTCTTTCGCGGCAATGTCGCTTAAATAGCTCTCTTTGAGGAAGCGAAACCAGCATGCGCTAGGCTGCAGATTCATCAGGGTACGAAATACAAACCGGCTCCGGCGATCATAGCTGACCACGCGGGATGGAAAGGCCATACGATAAGCCCAGGAAAAGTCAGATGCGAAACGGCCTACGTCAAAAGAAAACTCTCTAAGACGCCCAAAAGGGTTCAGGTACGCAACCAACGGCGCTTTTTGTTCAACAATGTCCAAGATCTTGCCAGCCAAATGTAACCAGATATGACTGATTGTATCTTATTGTTTCAATTAATTATTAAAAGAAATTTGTTAAAAATCGTAAATACATTTCGTTTGTATCTTATTTGGCGTTATCAATAAGCCACTTTCCCTATATTCGACCTGACTCTAGGATTGTCTAGATATAGCCAGCGACGCTGATTATACTTAAGTCATTGTTTATGCACACCGGAGCGGCACCCATGGCACACCTTGCTGATGCTTCAACCAACAAGTCGGGCGGCACCGAGCCAATGACGGCGAAAGCCGCGGAACAGGGGTGCATAAACCGTGCTCTCAGGACTATGAGCGAGGTCAACCGCAGCTTGCTGCGGGCCTCGTCCGAACCAGAGTTCCTGAAGGAAATGTGCCAGGTCATTGTCGAGCATGGGGGATACCGCCAAGCCTGCGTCGGTTATGCGCAACACGATGAAAACAAATCTATCCGCTGGATGGAATGCGTCGGTATTGATAAAAATCTGCTTGATACACTGCATTTTACTTGGGCAGATACAGAGTTGGGACGAACAGTAACAGGGACCGCAATCCGTACAGGCAAACCCAGCATAGGGAGGAATATCCTCACCGATCCAGCGTACTCCAGCCCCAACTTTGCGCCATTCCGGGAGGAAGCAATCAAAAGAGGCTACGCATCTCTAAGCGCGTTTCCTCTCAGCATAGATGGGGAGGTATTTGGTGCACTTGGCCTGGCAGCAGCAGAACCGGATGCATTCGATCAAAACGAGGTTCATCTATTGAGCGAGCTCGCTGCCGACCTGGCTTACGGCATCGGCAACCTGCGCATGCGCAGCAAGCACCGCGAAGCCGAGGCCACCATCGCGCGTCTCGCTTACTACGATACCCTGACCGACCTGCCCAACCGCACTTTTTTGCTGGAACTACTGAAGGCGGCAATACAGGTCGCCAAGCAGCTGCGCCAGCCGCTTGCATTATTGCACCTGGAAGTCGGCCGCTTCCATGAAATCAACAAGGTTCTGGGCTATCGTTCCGGCGATGAACTACTGCAGGAACTGGCCCGCCGCATTGCAGAATCCATCAAAGAAAACGAAACATTGACGCGTGTGGGCGAGGCGGAATTTGCACTTTTGTTACCCAATGGCGGGTCCGATTACGCCGCCCAGACGGCACAACGGCTTGCGGCGACACTCCACAATCCGGTAGAGGTATCCGGCCTCAGTGTAGATGCCAGCGTCGCCATCGGCATTGCGCTATTTCCGGATCATGCAATCACACCCGAGACCTTGTTGCGGCGCGCGAACGCGGCGATGCGCAATGCAAAGCCTATCTGGGGCGGTTACGCCATGTATGCCGGTGGGCAGGAGGAAAGGCACACCCGTCAACTATCCTTGATGGGCGACTTGCGCCGGGCAATTCATGAGAACGAGCTGCTGCTGTATTGCCAGCCCAAGCTTGCGATCGCGTCCCGAAAAGTGTGTGGCGCTGAAGCCCTGGTCCGCTGGAAGCATCCTGTATATGGAATGATTTCCACTAGCGAATTCATCAAACTCGCCGAGCATGCGGGATTAATCACTCCGCTCACCAACTGGGTGCTGGATGCCGCATTTCGCCAAAGCTTCGCCTGGCACCAGAGCGGGCTGGACTGTGCCTTGTCGGTCAACCTTTCCGCGCACGATCTCCGCGATCCTGAACTGATAGTGCGGATACGGGAACTATTCTCAAAATTCCCTGTTCCACCGGAGTCAATTCAATTCGAGCTCACCGAAAGCGCGCTGATGGAAGACCCTGCCAGCGCGCTGGAAACCCTGACACAATTGAAATCCTCAGGCAGCAAGCTGTTCATAGATGACTTTGGGACCGGCTATTCCAGCCTGAGCTATCTGCAAAAATTGCCGGTGGATGGCATCAAGATTGATCAGTCTTTTGTGATCCCGATGGCGGAAAATCATGATTCGGCCGTCATTGTGCATTCGACCGTAGAATTGGGGCACAACCTGGGACTAGAGGTGGTAGCCGAGGGAGTGGAAAGCCGGGCTGCGTGGAATCTGCTGGCCAGCTTGGGATGCGACGTTGCACAGGGCTATTTGATCAGCGCCCCTGTCCCGGTCGACCAATTCAAGGCCTGGGAAAGCAGCTGGTCAAATAGCCTGACCAAGATGGGCGCTATTTAATAAGCTGGTGACGGCATTGTCGGCCCGTCGCCACAGCATAGATGAGCGCATGCCGCCATTAAACTGGACAAAAACGTCTTCCAGTAAAGCGTTTCAGCAAATGAGGAAAAGAATTCATGCTTCCTGCCATCCAATCCGCCTACCCTGCAAAATTGAAATGGAATTACGAAGAAATTGACTTCGCTTCCATTGATCGCGAAGCGATTCGGAATGATCAATTGATGTTTTACATGCTTGCCTCGGCCTCGCTGGTGGAAATCATGGCCGAATTGTATGCCGATAATCTCATCGAAAAATTTCGCGGCAATACCGAGGTCGTGAACTGGCTCGAGAAATATTGGCAGCGTGAAGAGGTACAGCATGGATATGCGCTAAAGGCCTATGTAGAGCATGTGTGGCCGGAATTCGACTGGCAGGCTGCCAATTCCCGGTTCCGTGCGGAATATAGCGCGCTATGTACGGAAGAGCAACTTGAATCTAGTCCGGCATTGGAATTGATCGCGCGCTGTGTAGTCGAGACCGGCACTACGACGATGTACCACGCTGTCCATGATTACGTACAGGAGCCGATCCTGCGCCAGCTGTTTGCGAATATTAAAACCGACGAGGCGAATCATTACGCCCATTTCCGCCAATATTTCGAGAGCTATTGCAAATCCCAGCGACACAGTGCGTGGTCGGTGATGCGGACCATATCGCGCCGCATGACAGGAATTAAGAGCGAAGATAGTTATATCGCCTTTAAACACGTCTTCTCTATTCGAAATCCTGATACGCCCTTTAAAGAATCCGACTGGCGCGCTTTCAGTAGAATAGTCAAAGAAAAGGCTCGCCAATACTACCCTTATTCAGTCGCCGTGAAAATGCTTGCCAAATTGCTCCCGCGCCCTTTCCGGGATATATTGCAGTGGCCGCTGCTCGGCATGGCGCGTCTGGCATCACGGAAATAAGCCTATAGTGCACGTAAAGGCACGGATGCGCGGCGGTGGAGCGACCTGTTTTTCATCGACCTCATGTTTCCACCGTTCAATCGTCCAATCACGCTTTTCATTTGATCATAGACATACGGCTGATGCCGGTATCGTCAATATGGTGCCGTCATCTCAGTCAAAAAGCGCGGCAATCGCAAGCGGCGTGCGTTGCGTGATGATCTGGCCATGCTCGGGCCAGTCGGAAAAACGATAGTCGACTGTCTTGAACGTGCCGATCGCATCGTCCGAAAAAGCGCCTCCCTCTCGTACCGGCAGCGATGCCAGCCCCCCGCCGCCCCTGAATTTGACGGCGACATCAGTGGCATTTTTTGCATAGGAAAATTTCACTCCTATACATTTTTTCTCGGTTGAGGATATTTCGCCGACATACCGCAGATAACTCAAGACCTGCTCACATGCGGACTGCAGATCACCGGCCTCGTACACGCCATCCGCGCGAGTAATAATAGACACGCGCGGATGAAAGATGTACATGTCTGCCTTCCGGTTCAAACTTAGCTCCGCATTCTCATCGTAGGCGGTTTTTAATAACGGGAGCGTCACCCGGCCGACAGCATCGACCGACAAATTAAGGTGTATTGTTTTCCCATTCAACATTAACCGCACATCATCCACGGATACTTTCTTATCTTTAGGCAAGACTTGATAATTATTTTGGATAAATTGCTTTGGCTTCCCGTATTTTTCAAAACGTATCATCTGCCGGTAGACGTCGCGATAGCTGACCCAGTCTCCGTCCTGCTTCTCGGACACCGTTAAGCCAGGCCTTCTTTGTACAGCTTCGTTGCCGTTTGATTGCGCAACGGATCCCCCTGCTGCTAGCAACATCGCGACAAAAATTAAAAAATGCGTATTGGTCATTAGATTGATCGAATTGATTAGAAACGATAAGCCAGACCGGTATAGACAGTCATATAACTCCGTCTGTTATTCAACGGGTTGTCCGCAATGCTGCCCGTCAATCGATAAATCGCTGCTTGCGACGTCACCAGCCAATAGGGGCTCAGTTCCCAATTCCAGTTCACTCCCGCATGAACATCCTTGATTCCCGAATGCGTAGAATAGTCAGTCTTTGTCGCCGAAGCAGGCAAACTGGCGAGGGCCTTGAAAGGCTCAAACTCTAACCGTGTTTGTGCATACGCCTGATTTGCCCAGGTTAGGCCCACGGACAAGGAAACTCCATGATGCGGCGCAACCTGCGCATATTTTCTGGCTTCAAGGCTGAGCAGCGCGCGCCGGCGATCATTCTCCGAGCTCACCAGCAGCTTGGAGCTGAGCCTGAGCGTATCCGCCAAATAATAGTTAAAAAAACCGCCCACCTCTAACGAGGCATCTATGCTCCTGGCGCCCTCAAGTTTTCGCGAAGGAGATGCATTGCAACCGCGCTCATATTCCAGCACTGGCCCATATTCGATCCCTGGCTCGTTACTAAGATGCATTCCCAGGCTTTCATTCCGCAGAAATATGCCATTACTCCATTGGACTTGAATATTGGGCACAGGCCTGGTCTTGCGCTCATCGCTTCCATCACACAATGGTGCCGAGCCGATACCCAGTCCTACATACATATCCCGGCTCCCATCCGGCATCATATTTGCGGCAGGCGTCTGAGCAAAAGCCGAGCCACAAAAACTAAAAATAAATGCAAGAGAGAGTTTTGTCATTCGAATTACTCTGGAGAATTGGTGCGGATTCAATGTAGGCAAGGAGTATATGGTCGATAGCAGCTTTATTTTTGGTTGATGAGAGTCTCATATTAAGTCTGCAGTCAAAGGATATCCGCCTCAAAGTGTCTTTAAATTGTCGTGAATTTGTACGTGCTGCAAATCAGCACCGCTCTTTACTGGTAAATAGGGATGTTCAGCACAAATTTCGCCCCTCCCAGCGAGGATGCTGTCGCGTGGATTTGTCCGCCGTGCAGAGACACTGCTTTCTGTGCTATCGCCAGCCCTAGGCCGAAACCGCCGGTCATCCGGTCGCGGCTTCTATCCAGCCGGTAGAACGGCGCAAAAATCCGTTCTCGCTCATCGATCGGGATACCGGGGCCGTCATCCTCCACCGAGATTTCAACGCTGCCATCTTTCAGCCGGCGTGCAGACAATGCAATATGATGATTCGCATATTTTGCTGCGTTCGCCACCAGGTTCGACACCGCGCGCGAAATCAGGCGCTGGTCACCGACCAGTGACCCGGCATCTTCACTAAAATTTGCCGTGACCTGCTTGCCGGCCAGGGTGTAACCCAGCGTCTCAATGCAATTGCGCAGCGTATCGGCGACGACGAATTGCGTGTGCCCCACGGTTAACTGCTGGTCTAATTTTGTCAAACTCAGCAATTCGCTCACCAGCGTATTAAGTTCAGTCAGGTCGGCTTCCATACCCTGGATACGGCCTTCGACGGCATCATGCCGGATGCCGCCTGTTACATCCTTGCGTAGCAGCTCCAGCCCAAATTCGAGACGGGCAATCGGGGTACGCAACTCATGCGATACCGAATGCATCAGATTCTTTTGCGTGTCCAGCAGGTTCTCTATATGAGCGGCCATTTGATTCATGCGTTCCGCCAAGGGATAAATGCTGGCAGTTTTTCTGATGGCAGCCCTGGCCGACAGTTTACCTTCGCCAAAATCGTTCGCCACTTTTGACAAGGATTGCAGCCCTCGCCAATGCAAACTAGACCAGATGGCGATAGGGATGAGTAGGCAAAAGGCGACGATGACGTATCGCACCAATTCCATTTTTACCGCCAGGCCGACATCGATGGGAAGATTCTCCGCGTGGATCACGTCGTCTTCGCTGCCTACGTATTTGCCGCCGGCAAGATCGACGCGGCGGAAGAAAGATTTACTCGCCACATCGAGAACCACGTCGCCGCGCATCAATACAGCGATCTTTTCCGTTGGCAGTGAAGAGCGCACTGTTGTAAGCGGGATCAATTCAAAATTGACCTTGGAAACTTCCCTGACCTTGTTCAATCTCAGTAGCCATTCATCGGCCGGAGCTTTATCGATATACTGTTCAAGCAGGAAAATTTGAGCCGACGCCTGTTTCAGCGCAATCTCCTCAAATGGATCGCCGAACAGGTGACTGATCGCAAAATAGATCGCAAAGGTCGCCACGGTAATAGCCAGCATGACCAGCACGAAGAATCGGACAAAAATGCGATTCATCGCTTATTCCCAGGCAGACGGACTGAACAAATAGCCTTCTCCCCATACTGTTTTGATTTTGTCTGCATTCGCATCGTCGAATTTGCGGCGCAGCCTTGAAATGCTGTTGTCTATACTGCGGTCCAGTCCGTCGAATTCTATGCCCCTCATCTGTATCAGGATATCGTTTCGGGACAATACCTGGCCGGCTGATTCGGCCAGAACCAGCAGCAGTTTATATTCCGTGCTGTTGAGTGGAACAGGCTGGTCGCGCCATGCGACGGTCCGGTTTCCTTTCGATAACTGGAATGCGCCGAAAATCAAACCCTCTGTATCTGTTCGCACTTCTTCCTGCGTCCTGCGCAACAAGGCACGCAGGCGAGCCAATAGCACCCGCGGCTGCACTGGCTTATTCACATAGTCGTCGGCCCCTTGTTCCAGGCCCGACACCTCATCGAAGGCATCTTCACGCGCCGTCAAAATGAGAATCGGCACATTGCTTACCTCACGCAACTGGCGGCACACCACCATGCCATCCAGACCGGGCAACATCAGATCCAGGATAACGACGTCAGGCAAGCTCGAACGAAAATGCGCTAGAGCGATATCGCCCCGCCCCACCACATCAACGGAAAATTCGTAAGCATTTAGATATTCGGTGACTAGCGCCGCCAATTTGGCGTCGTCCTCCACCAGCATTACACGAAACATGATTTACCTCCCAACCCGGCATTGTATAAGAGCCTGCCTGTAAATAGGCACAACCAGGCGCCAGCGTACATATGAATACATATTCCATACAATTTTCATACATCCTGCGGAATGCGACCGAACGTACAAATTCACGACAATTTAGAGACATTCCAAGGCGGATTCACACCGCCGGGAAAGCTATCCTGCGTTGGTTCTTAGGCGGATAAACGCCGATATGCCAACTCATAGAAAGAGCATCATGTTACTTCAACCAGTGATTTTATCCGGCGGCTCCGGCACGCGCCTGTGGCCGCTATCGCGGGAGAAACATCCGAAGCAACTGCTCGCCTTGGTCGGCGAAGAAAGCATGCTGCAAGCCACCGCAACCCGCATGCATGAGTTTACCGGCGACTTGCCGGTTGCCACCGGCATGATCGTTGTCTGTAATGAAGAATATCGCTTCATCACTGCCGAACAATTGCGCGCCGTCGGCTGTGTGAACTCCACTCTTTTGCTGGAGCCCGCCGGCAAGAATACGGCGCCCGCCCTGACCCTGGCAGCCCTGTCTGCCACTGCGAACCGCGAAGACGCCGTGCTGCTGGTGATGCCGGCAGATCATGTGATCGCCGATACCGGCGGCTTCCACCGCGCCATCCAGCAGGGCTTGCCGCAGGCCGTAAAAGGGGCGATGGTCACCTTCGGTGTCGTACCGGACCGTCCTGAGACTGGTTACGGCTATATCCATGTCGGCGACACCTTGCCGGACTCCCCGCTCCGTGCATTGCAAGCCTTTGTCGAAAAGCCGACGCTGGAAACTGCCCAGCAATACCTGGCCGGCGGCGTCCATTTGTGGAATAGCGGCATCTTCATGATGCGCGCCAGCGTCTGGCTGGCAGCCATCCGACACTTCAATCCCGAAATGTTCCATGCCTGCCGGTTGGCGGTGCAGCAAGCCAGGGTCGACTGTGACTTTGTGCGGATCGACAAAACCGCCTTCCAGTCCTGTCCGTCCGATTCGATCGACTATGCGGTAATGGAAAAACTGCCCAAGGCAGCCGAACTGGGGATCGCCGGCTGCGTGGTGCCGTTTGATGCCGGCTGGTCGGACGTGGGCGCCTGGGACGCAGTGTGGCAGGTGTCGGCCAAGGACGCCAACGGCAATGCGTTCAAGGGTGATGTCATGATGGAGGATTCGCGGAACTGCCTGGTGGTCTCCGACAGCCGTCTGGTGGCCTGCCTGGGACTGGAGGACGTGATCGTGGTGGAAACCCCGGATGCCGTGCTGGTGACCAACAAGAGCAATACGCAGAACATCAAGCGTATCGTCAGCCGCCTGCGCGATGGCAATTATACGCAGGCAGACAATCACCGCAAGGTGTACCGTCCCTGGGGGCATTATGATTCGGTCGATAGCGGCGAGCGCTTCCAGGTCAAGCGCATCGTGGTGAAACCAGGCGCGCAGCTGTCGATGCAGATGCATAGATACAGGGCCGAACACTGGATCGTCGTGAAAGGCATTGCGCTGGTGACCAAGGGTGAACAGCTCCTGACGCTGGTCGCCAACCAGTCCGTCTATATTCCGCTAGGTGTCAAACACAGGTTGGAAAATCACGGCAAGCTTGACCTGGAGTTGATCGAAGTCCAGTCGGGCTCTTACCTGGGCGAAGATGACATCGTCCGCTTCGATGATATTTACGGTCGGGCATTGCCGGAGCATGAGACTCCTCGCAGCAGCACGATGCCCTGATGGCGGGGCGGCCAGCTTGAACCGCGGAGCCGTCGCAGTTTTTTTTCGGGCGCTAATGTAGCTGCGACCCGGAACTCATGCGCTGCCTGCGGCGGCTTATGCGGAACTGAGCTGGCTGGCCCTGCCGGCAGAATTTTCCAGCACCCGCTGATACAACCCGACATAGCCCCTGGCCATCTGCTCCGACGTGAACAGGGCCTGGTAACGCTCGTACGCGCGCCTCCCCATCTCTTCCGCTCTTTGCGGGTGGTTCCACAGGAATTGCATCGCACTGCGCAGCGCCGCCGGATCATTCGGCGGCACCACCAGCCCGGTCTGGTCGGCCAGGTTGATATACGTGGTGCCGGTGCCGATC
>DATHMC010000009.1:0-5749 GCA_035487495.1 Undibacterium sp. | reverse complement strand
ATCCTGGTGACCGGCGCCACCTTTGCCGAACTGAGCTGGACGCCATCCAGCATCCATGCTTTTGCCGTCGCCTTTGTCGGCAGCGTGGCGATGTGGTGGATCTACTTCAATATCGGCGCCGACCGCGGCAGCCTCCACATCAGCCGATCGGCCGACCCGGGCCGCATTGCGCGACTGGTGTACACCTATATCCATTTGCTGATCGTCGGCGGGATCATCGTCGGCGCGGTCGGCGATGAACTGGTGCTGGCGCACCCGGGCGGCCAGCTGGACGGGCATGCGCTCGCCGCCATCGTCGGCGGCCCCATCCTGTTCCTGTTCGGCAACCTGTTCTTCAAATGGCTGACTTCGCCGCAGGACTGGATGCCGCTATCGCACCTGGCCGGCCTGGGTCTGACCGGCGCATTGCTGGTGCTGCTGATTTTTTATCATGGGCTGACGCCGCTGATGCTGACTGCGGCGATGACCGCGATACTCGTGACGGTTGCGATCTGGGAAACCGTTTCGTTGCGCACTACGCAAGCTTAGCGGATCGGCCTATTCAGGCACGTGGATCTTTTCCTTGATGTGTTTCAGGTTGGCGACCATCGTAAAACTCATGATCACCAGCAGCGACCAGGAACTCCATTTGCCGATATGCACGGTGGACCAGGCGCCCATCTGATTCGGATACTTCCAGATGCCGAAGAAGGTGCCGATGTTTTCAGCGAGCCAGATGAAAAAACCTATCAGCACAAAGGCCAGCAGCAAGGGCATCTGCCGGTCGCGGTCCAGCGGGCGAAACACTACCGTGGTGCGCGCATACAGGCCCAGTACGCAGGCCGCCAGATACCAGCGGTAATCGCCGATATAGTGGTGGGTAAAGAAATTCACGTAGATCGCGAATGCCGCCAGCCCGGCCATCCAGTACGGCGGATGATGGCGGATGCGCAGATCCAGCAGGCGCCAGGACTGTATGATGTAGCTGCCTATCGCCGCGTACATGAAACCGGAGAACAAGGGCACGCCGAACAGCTTGGTGTAGCCGAAATCGGTGTATGCCCAGGACTTGATGCCGGCCGACGTCTTGAAGACTTCCAGTACGAAGCCGACGGCGTGGAACAGGCACACCGTCTTCAGTTCATCCATCGTCTCCAGCTTGGAGGCGACCATCGCCAGCTGTATCAGCAAGGCGGCAATCAGCAGCACATCATAGCGCGGCAGGCCAAACAAGCCGGCGCGCGGCATCAGGAAGACGGCGGCAAAGAACAGCCCCACGAACAGGCAGGCGCGCGCTTCCTTGATGCCGAAGTACCAGAACTCGGCCAGGAAACGCGCCACGCCCGCCAGGCTGTCGCGCGGATGAGATGCCATCAGGCGCTGATCGATAAAATTTATCACTCTGTCAGCCTGCGATAGTCGGCCCGCACCGCCAGCTCTTCCTTGCCTTCCGGTGAGATCACATGCATCCGTACCTGCATTTCCGCCTCTGACAGCGGACTCAACACAATGCGCCAGCCCCAGTCCTGATCCGGCGGCGCGGCAAACGAGCCGAGCAGGTGCACGGCCCCGACACTGTCGACGGCGCCTGTGCATTGCATCAGCTTCTTGTCCTGATGCCAGGAATCGCCCCAGGCCGCGCTGGCGGCATTCTGTTCTTCATCATGGCCCAGCAGCAACACGCCCTGCTGCAACTGGCCGTCGTGCGTCCAGTCGTAGCTGAATTGCAGGAAATGGCCGCTGACTACCGGAGTGACCGAGAGCCTGGTGTCAGAAACATGCTCCGGATCGGTTTGCCAGCTCAGGAACAGATGGTTGCTGCCGGCCCACTGGCCGCTGAAATGCGGGAATATTGCGCTCATGTGCATCTCCTGGGAAGACGGCCGCCGTTGGCTACCGGATTTTAGCTCAGGCAATCACCGGGCATCGCAGCATTGCTGCAATAAAGCGTGCTTTGGACTATGCTGGCGATTCGCTGTTTGTTTTGCAATATTACCCGCTTAGGGAGGGCAGGGCCATGGGCAAGATACGCGTAGGCATAGGCGGCTGGGACTACGATCCCTGGCGCGAGACTTTTTATCCGCCGGACGTGCCGAAAAAGCGCGCGCTGGAATATGCCAGCCGGCAAGTCACCGCGATCGAGGTCAACGGCACCTACTACGGCACGTTCAAACCGGAAACCTATGCCAACTGGCACGCGCAAACGGCGGACGACTTCATGTTCTCGGTCAAGGCCTTGCGCTACACCACCAACCGCAAGGTACTGGCGGAAGCCGGCGAATCGGTGGACAAATTCATCCACAGCGGGCTGGCGGAGCTGGGCGAAAAGCTGGGCCCGATAGTCTGGCAGCTGGCCCCCGGCAAGCACTTCGACGCAGACGACCTGGCAGCCTTCTTCCAGCTATTGCCGGACAAACTGGGCGAGCTGAAACTGCGCCACGTGCTGGACCCGCGGCATGACAGCTTTATGTGCGAGGATTACCTGGCGCTGGCCAGAAAACACAAGATCGCCACCGTATTTACCGACTCGGCAGACTATCCTTCGTTTGCCGACCTCACCGGGGAATTTGTCTACGCGCGGCTGATGAGCGCGCAAGCGGAGATAGAAACCGGCTACAGCAAACCCGCATTGAAGAAATGGGTAAGCCGGGCGGAAGTATGGAGCGGCGGCGGGCAGCCGGATGACTTGCCGTATGCCGGCGCTACCGGGGGAAAAAGCAACGCGCGCGACGTGTTCGTGTATTTCATCAACGGCGCCAAGGAGCGGGCGCCGGCAGCGGCGCAGTTGCTGATCAAGAATCTGGGCTGCAAATGAAGTCCGTTAAACGGCTTTAGGCGTCGCCAGCAAAGCCTTCAAATTCGCGAGCCGGTTTTGCGGCGTGATCGCCTCTTCTTCGGTCGGCACCGCGTCGCCTTCATCCAGTTTCATTTCCTTGATGAAGCGCGACACGTCGCAGTGCACCGGGGCGCCGGCGCGTTTGCGTTTCTTGCACCAGGTGATGTGCAGGCTGCGCTGGGCGCGGGTGATGCCCACGTACATCAGGCGCCGCTCTTCCTGTATCCGCGCGCCTATGGTTTCCACCGGCGCATCCGGGTCGCCCTTGTGCGGCAGGATGCCCTCTTCCACGCCGACCAGGAACACGTGCGGAAACTCCAGCCCCTTGGACGCGTGCAGGGTGGACATGCGCACCGCGTCCGGTTCTTCGTCCTTGCCTTCCATCATCGACATCAGCGCGACCATCTGGGTCAGGTCCAGCAGGCTGCGGTGGTCGTCATTGCCCTCCTTGCCGCCGCTGCCCTTTTGCTTCAGCCAGTTGGTGAAGTCGATCACGTTCTGCCATTTGCTTTGCGCCTGGCGGTCGTCGAAGCTGTCGTACAGGTAGCCTTCGTAGTTGATCTCCTTCATCATGTCGTCCAGCAGCACGGTGGCCTGGTCTTCGCGGTGCGCGTGCATTTCCAGGTGGTTGATGAAGTTGCCGAATTCGCGCAAGGGCCTCAATTGCCGCTCCGGCAGCAGCGCTTCTATGCCGCCCTTGAAGACGGCCTCGAACAAGGAGCATTGCCACTGGCCAGCGAACGAACCCAGTATTTCCAGCGTCGATTGCCCGACCCCGCGCCGCGGCGTGGTCACCGCGCGGATGAAGGCCGGATCGTCGTCTTCATTGGCGATCAGGCGCAGGTAAGAGATGATATCCTTGATCTCGGCCTTGTCGAAAAAGCTCTGGCCGCCGGAAATCGTATACGGGATGCGCTCCTTGCGCAGCGCCTGCTCGATGACCCTGGCCTGGTGGTTGCCGCGGTACAGGATGGCGTAGTCGGAATATTTGGCGCGCCGCTCGAAGCGGTGCGCGGAGATCATGATGGCGACCTGCTCGGCCTCCTGCTCGTCGTCCTGCATGCCCAGCACCTTGACCGGGTCGCCCAGCCCGTGTTCCGACCACAGCGCCTTGTCGAACAATTTCGGATTATTGCCGATGACCGAGTTGGCCGCCTGCAGGATGCGCGTGCTGGAACGGTAGTTCTGCTCCAGCTTGATGATCTGCAGGTCGGGGAAATCGACCTGCAGCGTCTTCAGGTTTTCTATCGTCGCACCGCGCCAAGCATAGATCGCCTGGTCGTCGTCGCCCACCGCGGTAAACATCGGCTTCTTGCCTATGCCGGTGACCAGCAGCTTGACCAGCTCGTACTGGCAGGTATTGGTATCCTGGTATTCATCCACCAGCAGGTAGCGCAGCCGGCGCTGCCATTTGTCGCGCACCTGCTCATTGGTGCGGAACAGCTCGACCGGCAGCCGGATCAGGTCGTCGAAATCCACCGCCTGGTAGGCGCTCAGCGTGGCGACATAGCTGCGGTAGATGCGCGCAGCGCTGGCTTCGTCCTCGTCCTTGGCCTGGTTCAATGCGGTCTCCGGATCGACCAGGCCGTTTTTCCACAGGGACATCGCGGTCTGTATGCGGCGTATCAGTTGCTTGTCGGTCGTGATCGCCAGATCCTGCACCAAGGAAAAG
This sequence comes from Undibacterium sp., assembly GCA_035487495.1. Taxonomy (GTDB): domain Bacteria; phylum Pseudomonadota; class Gammaproteobacteria; order Burkholderiales; family Burkholderiaceae_D; genus Undibacterium. Next base: position 1,262 of record DATHMC010000009.1, on the reverse strand, counting down.
CAGTCGTCGCTGTCCATGATGGAAAACCTGTCCTTCAGGCCCAGCGCATTGGCTTCCTGCCGCAATATCTTGACGCCCAGCGAATGGAAGGTGGAGACCGTCAGCTGCTTGGCTTTCTTCGGTTCCTGCAACAGCTTGGCGATACGCTCCTGCATTTCCAGCGCCGCCTTGTTGGTAAACGTCAGCGCGGCGATGCTCCTGGCATCGTAGCCGTGCTGTTCTATCAGGTTGGCAATCTTTTGCGTGATCACACGGGTCTTGCCCGAGCCGGCGCCGGCCAGCACCAGGCAGGGGCCATCCATGTAATTCACCGCTTCGCGTTGGGGAGTGTTTAAACCGTGGGACATGTATCAGGGGCAATCAGGGAATCAAGGAGGCGGCAAATGCGCAGCGAGCCCGTTATTGTAAGTGCGAATCGGCGCCGGAGGCGAAAAGCGGGCTATTTACCGATATTGCTTGCCTTTGCGTATAGAATATTTGCCAACCTGACATCGCCGCCGCAGTAATTGCTTATATGTACGACTTGCGCAGAATTATCTCGGACAGGGAATTCAGATTCACCACGTCATTCCCCTGTGTCCCTGTAGGGAGGGAGTCTTGCCCTGCAAGGCAAGACCGTTACGCAGGCAAGCAGCATGCTGCTTGAAACCCCTGCTGCACCGCGAAAGCGGGAATCCATTTTTTGCCGGAATCTTCAATGGGTCCCCTGTGTCCCTATAGGAAAGGAGTCTTGCTTTGCAGGGCAAGGCCGTTATGCAGGCGAGGACGACGCTGTGGGACTTGCGGCGCCTCATATTTGCGTAAGTCCTAATAGGGTAATTTAGCAATAACGCCGCGGCTGGCATAAAATGGCGCATGGCTTAAGAGGTAAATATGAAATTCGAGCACTTGATAGAAATCAACGACCTGAACAACCCGATGACACAAGTCATTACCCGTGAGCAATTATGGCGCGGACTGGTGGTGCGCGCAGAATCGCCCAAGTTCTTCGTTCCTTACATGGACGACTGCACCGTCACCGAGCGGGCCGGGAACACCATCTCGCGCACCTTGCGTTTCGGCGACCTGATCGTCAACGACAAGGTGCTGTTCGAGCATTTGCAGCACGTGCACTATGATGTTGCGCCGCAGAACGATATCCCGCACTCTACCCTGCGCATGTCGATAGAAGAGCCGGAGCCGCATGCGCTGTTCGTGCGCTTTGCGTATGACGACGGCCATACCGAAGCGGAAGACAGCGCCAACGAGATGTATAACGAATA
>DATHMC010000008.1:0-2754 GCA_035487495.1 Undibacterium sp. | reverse complement strand
TCATCTTCCGTGGCAATCAGTCTCACTTTCTGTGACAATTTTTCTTGAAAAATACTGTTTTGAGCTATACTGGTCTCAACTTCTGTGGCATTTTACGTGCCGTAAAGTGCCACAAAAGGTGAGATTTTTGCCATAGTAGTTGAGACCATACAATTGTGTGGCCGATCGTCTCGCTGGATAAATGTAGGCACAATCTGGGCGTTGTTGTTTTTATATTTGTGCGACGAACTTGGAAATTCTCTCCCACATTACGGGTGCGTTTGAATACATCGGAAAATGGCCGCTCATCGGAATTTCCGCAAGTTCCACGCCATTATCCTCAAGCTGCTTGAGATAGGATAGCGAGGCGTTCTGCTCTCCGTACACGAATAATCGTGGGAATGGTAGGGCAAGAAATTTCTTCATCAGATCACCATTGTCAGAGAGCTCAACCATGGACTCGAATATCCCCCGCACTGCGCCAGGACGCACTTTGTGGCGCAGGCTGGAAGCATAAAGAGCGCTGGAAAAGTACGGCGAGTGCCAGGTCCGATTGATGAACTCGTCGAAGAAATGTTGGTCGTCGTCGCCGCGGTGCGAGACAATTTGCCTGCTCAGGAAGCAATCTTCAGGCGCCACATTGCCCTCAATGTCGATGAAGCTCAGGATGCGCTCAGGGAAGGTGTGTGCTAGCATCAAAGATGTCAGCCCGCCCATGGAATGCCCAACCAGGTGAAATTTTTCTATGCCGAAGTGGTCAAGTGCTGCAAGCGCGGTATCAACGAGAAAAGGTATGGAAATCTTCGACAAATCTCCGCAGTCGGTTTCCCCGCACCCAGGGGCATCGTATACCAGCACTGGCCGGCCAGCGAATTCAGGATAGAGTATGACGTCAGCGTAGTCCTCCTTTGTGGATCCAAATCCGTGTAAGAAAACAAGCGGCGCCAGCTTACCCTGGCGATGAAGTGCGGACAACTTCACATCCGTTCCGCGTACCGAAAGGGAAAGACGTTCTTTGTTGAGTTCCATTGAGTGTGACACTTGAATAGTCTCCATGTGGGCGTGGACGAACAAGCCCGAATTTCCGGGGCGCGGACAATTATTGTGAATGCGAGGCGCGGTTTAATTAAGAAAGCCATCTTTGCTAATTGCCGGTAAACCTATGGCATTGTTATGGCTGGGGACAGCGATTCACAAAAGCGCCTGATGGCGAAACAGGCTTCCCGCAAGGAGTCATGGTCCAACGCATAGGCGAGACGGATATAAGGCGCCAAGCCAAAGGCACTGCCATGGACAACTGCAACATTGGCCTCGTTTAACAAGGCGCCGGCCACATCTTCATCGGTCCTCAGTATTGTTCCGGCCGGCGTTACTTTACCTAGTAATTCCTCACAAGATGCGAACGCATAGAATGCGCCTCCCGGGACTATGCATGACAGGCCGGGCGTATCGTTCAGCAATTGCACCATCATGTCACGCCTCTGCGCAAATACGGCACGTGATTCGCTGACGAACTGTTGCGGGCCGGTCAATGCAGCCAGTGCCGCATGCTGCGAGATCGAACTGGCGCCAGAGGTCTGCTGCCCCTGCAGTTTCTCCATGGCGTCGAGCAGCCAGCGCGGCCCTGTCCCAAAGCCTATGCGCCAGCCTGTCATTGCATAGGCCTTGGAAACCCCGTTCATTGTCAGGGTACGAGGCATCAGGCGTGCCTCAACCTGGGCGATGGTATGGAAGCTTGCGCCGTCGAAAATCAAATGCTCATAGATATCATCCGACAATACCAATACCTGCGGGTGCTCCAGCAGCACCAAGGCAAGTGCTGCCAGCTCATCACGGGAATAGACGGCGCCGGTCGGATTGGAGGGAGAGTTGAGGATTAGCCAGCGCGTGCGCGGCCCAATCGCATTGCCCAATGCCTGCGGGGTCAGCTTGAAACCGCTCTCTATGCCGCAAGTGACGATTTTTGCCTGTGCGCCGCACAATTGCACCATTTCCGGATAACTCACCCAGTAGGGGGCTGGTACGATCACTTCATCACCTTCGTTGAGCGTGCTTGCCAGCGCATTGTAGATAACCTGTTTGCCGCCGCTGCAGATGATGGTGTCTTGCCAGCTCACATCCAGGCCGTTTTCGTTACGAAACTTGGCAGCCACCGCTTCCCGTAGTGCACGGGTGCCGGCAACCTGAGTATAGCGGGTATGCCCGGCGCGGATCGCTGTGACGGCAGCGTCGCATACATGAATTGGCGTGTCAAAATCCGGTTCGCCGGCGCTGAGCGAGATGATTTTGGCGCCGGTGGCGCAGCGCGCCGCAACGCGGTCCATCATCCGGTAGGTTGCCGACGACTGTGCCTGGGCCAGATGCTTATTCAGCTTTTGAAGGTCCTTGCTCATGCGATTTCTCTCCATTGCGTCAAATTCATTAATTCCAGGGTGCTGGCTCCCTGGGCAAGCCGCTGCATCATTTCAGCTTCTTTTGCTGCACGGGCCTCGCCGGCGACGATGGTGCGTTCTGCGGCGGTTGCAGGAACGATGATGACGCCGTCGCCGTCCGCCACCACAAGGTCACCTAGAGCGACCGGTATGCCTGTGAACAGCATCGCTTGTCCTACAGACGGTGCACTGACCTTGATAGTGCCGCGCACCGAGATGCCGCGCGCGAAGGCCGGGAAGCCGCGTTTCGCCAACGCATCGACGTCGCGCACACCGCCGTCGATGACCAGACCCACGACGCCAGCCGCTTCTGCCGCCACGGTCAGCACTTCTCCCCAGTAGC
>DATHMC010000007.1:0-3734 GCA_035487495.1 Undibacterium sp. | reverse complement strand
GCCTTGCTGATCAACCTGGCCAGGCGCAATCAGCTGCGCAGTCAGTTTGCTTTGAGCCTGCTGGCGGAGGCTGCGCTATTGCTGCTGTTTGGCCTGGCAGGAGTCAACTTGGCGGCGATGCGGGATTTGCTGGCGCCGGTTACCGTGTTGCTGCTGTGCTTCATCATGGGCTTGCAAAATGCGATCATCACCAAAGTATCCGGTGCGGTAATACGTACTACCCACGTCACCGGCCTGTGTACCGATATGGGTATAGAACTGGGCAAACTCTTTTATTACAACCGTAGGCCGATACCCGGGCAGATCGTGTACGCCAATCGCGATAAACTGAAGCTGCACGCCTTGCTGATTGCTTGTTTTTTTATAGGCGGTGTGTCCGGTGCATTGGGCTTCAAGCACATAGGCTATTCGGCGACGATTTTTTTGTCTGCCCTGCTGGCTTTATTGACCTTTGGACCTATCTGGTACGACTTGCGCCTGCGCTGGAGATTTTACCGGCGCAGCAGGGGTTAAGGCCTGGGTCGGACTTGCCGACGAAGGTCGCGCAGTCTGGCCTTCCTGATCAGTATTTCAGCTCAGGCGCGCGCCCTATGGCTTCCGGCATGTTGGCCAGGTACCAGCCCAGCATCGCCAGCAGGGCGACCTGGCGGCGCAGATGGTCCGGCACTACCTTGTCCAGCGTATCGGCGGCGCTGTGGTGGTAGTGGAAGTAGGCGTGCCTGTCCAGCAGCGGTTCAAAGCTCGGCACGCCGCCTTGCTCCAACTGAGTGAGGTCGCCGGTGTGCAGTGCGTCTACCCGCCGCAGCACCGGGGCTCCCAGCGGCAGCAGCGCCTTTTGCAGGGGTTCAAATAGTTTCGCGGATTCCGGACGCACGCCGGCAAAGATGCCCTCCGGTTTGCCGGCGCCGCTATCGCTTTCTATGGCGGCGAAGTGGGATGCCAATTTGTCTTTGTTGGCATCAAAGTAAGCCTTGCCGCCGCGCCCGCCATTTTCCTCATTCATCCAGGCGATCACGCGTATCGTGCGGCGCGGCTGCAAGCCCAGGCGTTTCAGGATTTCCAGTGCGCCCATCGCGGCGGCGACGCCGGCGCCGTCGTCGATCGCGCCCTGCGCCAGGTCCCAAGAATCCAGATGGCCGGAGAGGATGACGACTTCCGCATTGGGATCGCTGCCCCGCAGGTCGGCAAGCACGTTATGGCTGTCCGCATCCGGCAAGGTTTGCGGAGTCAGGGTCAGGTGCATGCTCAACGGTCCCTTGGCCGCCAGACGCGCCATCAGCATCGCGTCTTCGGTGCTGACCGCCGCGGCCGGCAATTTCACGCCGTTCTCAAATCCGGTGTTGCCGGTGTGCGGCAAGCGGTAGTCGCTGCCGGTGACCGAGCGCACCAGCGCCGCCGCCGCCCCCAGCTTGGCGGCGGCATTCGGGCCGCTGAAGCGATACTGTGCGGCTTGCCCATAAGCTTCGCCGGCGTGCCCGCCGTCCGCCAGATCCTGCTCGAAGGCGACGTTGAACAGCACAATGTGGCCCTTGACTTCGCCGGCACGCGCCTGCAGTTCATCAAAGCTGTTAATCACCAGCACCGGTGCGGTGATGCCAGCCGCTGGGGTGGCCGATGAATTTCCCAGCGTGGTCAGTGCCACTTTTTGCGTGATGCCCGCCGGACGCCCGGCATATTCCACCAGCTCTGCCGCCTCGGCGCCGCGCACCCAGTGCGGCACCTTGACCGCTTGCAGCGTGACTCGCGCGCCTATTTTTCCATCGCTTCGGCGACTTGCAGGGCTGGTATGCTGTGCTGAAATTTTAAATCTGCCGCAAACCCGGTGCAGCTTTGCTCAGGCAGCGGCGCTTAGCCGCTGAAGCTTAGCCAGTAAATCACGGCTTCATTAAAGGCATGCGCCTGCTCCTTCATCACCCAGTGGCCGGCGTCCATGCCCAGCACTTCCGAGTCCGGATGTTGCGCCAGTTCCAGCAGCCACGCCGGCGAATGAAACATGAACGGCTTGCGCTTGCCGTAGATATACAGCATGGGGCAGGCGGGCTTGAACAGCAGCGCGTCCTGGTAGCCGCCGTGGGCGCCGGCCCACAGTATGTAATACGGATAGCTCATGCGCGAGCTGATGGTTGCCGGGTTGCCGGGCGCTTTCGCGGTGCGCGCCATGCTGCGCGTCATTGCATCGCCTGTTTTGCCGCCTATGCGCCAGGCTGCAGCCAGCCATACCTGGTAGCTGAACACCATCAGTTTGGCCTTGGCCGTCAGCACATAGTCGTCGGAATCGACATCGCCGATATCTACGCCGATGATTCTGGACACCATCACCGGATGCCGCATATAAAACTGGTAGCCGAATACGCAACCCCAGTCGTGCAGCATCAGGGTCACTTTATGGTCATGGCTGACCTGGTCGATAATGCGCCTGAACAGGTCGACGGTTTCATCCAGCGAATAGGCCGCGCGCGGTTTGGCGATATCAAAGCCGGGCAATGTGAAGCGTACGCAGCGGTAACGCCCCTTTAGTGCGGCGACCTGCTCATCCCATAAGCGGTAAGTGTCGGGCCAGCCGTGTATCATCACGATGGTGTCATGGCCGTGGCCCTCTATGTAGACATCAATGCCGTCTACCTGTATTTGTTGACTATCCGGTGCTTGATTCATCGGCGGCTTCCCAAGCTGTTTTTTTGTTATAAGTATAACCTTAAACCCGGCCAGCCTCTTGATCGCGTCGGCTGTTGTTTTCGCCATAGCCCTATGTCTGGCCCGGCGCGCAGAAATCACAAATTTTTCAACATTCAAATGTTTGTTCGCGCGAAGTTCTTCCTTGCGGCAGATCGAACTGGAAGAGCAGGCGCAGATGAGCGGACAAGGCAGGGCTACCTGATCGGCCCGCTGATGTACGGCGGTTATGTGGGGCTTGAGAAGGCATTAAGCAGGTTGTATTTGCTCAGCGCATCATCAGCCTGCGCATCAGCGCGTCGGCCTCCATCGCAGAGGCGAGGGCCGCCAGGCTGGAGTCGGGGGCAAGCTCTTCGTCGTCGCCCGCAAATTCCTCGGCAAGATTGCGCCAGCCCTTGCTGGCGGCAAAATCATTGAAAGGCTCGGGCGCCTGCAGCACGATCAGCCTGTCGTCCTGCAGGCTGGTGTCTGCCAGCCCAAAATCCGGCCCGCGATAGCCCAGCGCGCGCAGCCTGCTTAAAATTTGGCCTATCAAGGCCTGATCCTCATGCAAGGGATCGTCTTCAAAGCTGCAGACAAAATCGACATATACGTCAATCATGCCGTAACCCTCATCAAAGATGCGTATTCCCTTGATGTCGCGCGCCTGCCCCGAAGAGTCCCTGGCGCTGAACGGACCGCTGAGCTGGATGTCGGTGTGACTGTTCATGGGAAATAATATACATCAGTATTGGCCTGCCGCATTCTTTTTTACCTCAGCATGGCTCCTTGTTTCTCGCGCGGTAAGTGCGCTAACGCGCATAATCCATAAAGAATTCATGTTTCAATCGCAACGTCAACTTTGATGAGACAGGATTTGCTTTGCCAAATCAGATGTCAACGGGTTCTTATCGCTGGAACGGATACGATGATTTCACATTCACTGTGGTTTTTACTGGTCGGCGGCTTGCTGCTGTTCATGGGGCTTACTTCGTCCAGGCTAAAGCGGCTGCCGGTCACGTCCGCCATCATTTACCTGGCGGTGTGTTTGCTGGTGGGGCCTACGGTGCTGAACCTGTTTC
>DATHMC010000006.1:0-4929 GCA_035487495.1 Undibacterium sp. | reverse complement strand
CTCGCCACCTACTTTTCGTCGCAAAAGGCGCGTCAGGGAAAATCGAGGAACCCGGAACTGCAGAGTGAAGGAAAAGCCATCTTTGAACAAGGAATTGCGGCCAGCAACACGCCGGCCTGTTCAGCGTGTCACGGAGCGAAGGGGGAGGGCATGTCACAGTTCCCGCGCCTGGCCGGCCAGCATGCCGACTACCTGGTCAAGCAATTGATGGTATTTCAAAGGACCGACCAACGGCCCGACGGGGCCGTGATGAAGGACATCACTCACTCGCTCACCCCTAAGAATATGGAGAGCGTTGCCGCTTTTCTGGAGGCAGCCAATTAGGGCGCGGACGGCCGCGGCTATCGGAGCGGCCCTGTATCAGGAAAGATTTGATGAAATAAGCGTATGACGAGTTTGTCCATCAGCAAAAATGGCGCAAATGGCGCAAATGACACAGCCAGCATGCCGCTCAGTGAAGAACTGAGCGGCATTTTTTTGGATTTTGATACCGGATGTGGCCGTCGCATTTGCATTGCAGCGGTTCACGCATGCCGTCAAACGGCAGGAATATGTTGTCTGTTTTTTAATTTCTGGTTATATTGGCAAAACCAAAATAAGCTATCCGGAGACCAAACGATGATACTTAGCGATCGGCTGACCGCCAGCCTGGACGGCGAGTTCGTCGTTTTCCTGATCGGCATGCGCGTCAACAAACCGCTCAAAATACACAAGTGGCTGCCGGTCGCTGCCGCCATGCCGAGGATGATCAGGGAATTGTCTGTCCAGCCGGAGTCCGGCTTCCTGCATGCCGAAATGTGGTTTTCCCGCACAACGATCATGTTGCAATACTGGCGTTCCATGGAGCAACTGCTGGCGTATGCGAAGAACAGGCAGGCACAACACTTGCCCGCATGGCAGGCCTTCAACAAAGCGGTAGGGACAGGCGGCGACGTCGGCATCTGGCACGAAACTTATCTCGCCTCGCCCGGTGGTTATGAGAACGTGTATGTCAATATGCCGGCCTTCGGGCTGGGGCGTGCAGGCCGGCTGGAGCCTGCTGTCGGCGGCAGGCAATCCGCCGAAGGGCGCATGCGGCGCAAGCAAGACCTAGCCTGAGCAGGGACAAGATATCCCGCCGATTTTCCGTAGGAAATTGCCGTAGCTATGGATAAAGAGGTGCAGACAAGATGCAGAGTTTTTCCGAACAACTGACGCACGAGGCGCTGGCCCACCTGCAAGGGTCACGGGATGCCCGTTTCAAGGCCGTCATGACCAGTCTGATTACCCATCTGCATGCCTTGGTCCGCGAGATGGAACTGCCATCATGCAGGCAGTTTTAAAAAGTGGGCGAGTAGGTGTAGAGTAGGCAAGCCACCGACTACAGGTAATGCCGTCCAGTTAAAAACAAAATCCCCTAAATTTGTCGTTCCCGCGCAGGCGGGAACCTAGCGTCGCTCAACGAAAGCCACTGGGTCACCGCCTGCGCGAGGACGACAAACTAGAGAATAGATGTTTAACTGAACGGCATTGCCGACGAAAGGAGTCTTGTCATGTCCAGCACCATCCATCTGGAAGTATCCTTCCCGGCCAGCCCGCAACGGGTCTATCAGGCGCTGACCGACAGCCGCCAGTTTGCCGAGCTGACCGGCGCCCCGGCCGACATCGGCAGTGGAGCGGGCGCCGCCTTCTCGTGTTTCGGCGGCATGATCACCGGGCGCCATATAGAACTGGTGCCGAATCAGCGCATCGTGCAGGCGTGGCGGGTCGCCAAATGGGAGGAGGGCGTGTATTCGATTGTCAGGTTTCAACTGTCGGCGCAAGGGAAGGCCGAGACGCGCCTGGTGTTCGACCATACGGGCTTCCCAACCGAGCATGTCGAGCACCTCGCCAGCGGCTGGCAAGAAATGTACTGGGCCAAGCTGCGCCAATACCTGGCGTAGCGCCGGGACGCCATAAGTGCCGGACCGTACGGCCCGGTCCGGCGTACTGCTTATTCCTGCTTACACCACCGTATGCATCCAGTTGTGCGTATCCGGCGCAGTGCCGTGCTGGATCGCCAATAGCGCTTCGCGCAGCGCCATCGTGACAGGGCCGTTCTCGCCGTTGTTGATGCTCATGTTGAAACCCTTGGCCTTGACTTCGCCGACCGGCGTAATGACGGCGGCGGTGCCGCAGGCAAAGACTTCGGTCATGCGGCCCGCGGCGATGTCGTCGCGCCACTGCTGGACAGTGAGTTTGCGTTCCTGCGCTTCATAGCCGAGATCCCTGGCCAGTTCGAGCAAGCTGCGGCGTGTTATGCCGGGCAGCAGGGTGCCGCTCAGCTCGGGGGTGACGACGACGGTTTTGCCATTTTCCTGGTACACGAAAAACAGGTTCATGCCGCCCATTTCCTCGATGTATTCGCGGTGCACCGCATCCAGCCACACCACCTGGTCGCAGCCTTTTTCCTGCGCCTGCTCCTGGGCCAGCAGGCTGGCGGCGTAATTGCCGGCGCACTTGGCCTCGCCTGTGCCGCCGGGGGCGGCGCGCACATAGTCTTCGCTGATCCAGACGGTCACCGGCTTTACCCCTTTGGGGAAATAGGCGCCGGCCGGCGAGGCGATCAGCACGAACAGGTATTCCTTGGACGGACGCACGCCGAGGAAGGGATCGGTCGCGATCATCAGCGGACGCAGGTACAGGCTTTCGCCGATATTTTCCGGCACCCAGGGGTGATCCAGGCGTATCAGTTCATCGGCGGCGTGCAAGAACAGTTCGACCGGCATGGCGGGCATGGCCAGGCGCGCGGCGCTGCGGTTGAAACGTTCGCCGTTGGCTTCCGGCCTGAAGGTCTTGATGCCGCCGTCAGCCTGGGAGAACGCCTTGAAGCCCTCAAAAATGGCCTGGCCGTAATGCAGCGAAGAGGTGGACGGGTCCAGGCTCAGGGGGCCGTAGGCCTTGACCTCGCCCTGCTGCCAGGCGCCGTCGCGATAGGGGATCACGACCATGTGGTCGGTGAAGGTACGGCCGAAGCTGAGATGGCTCATCTGCTCGGCGCGCTGGGCATCGCTCAGCATCGTGGCGGAGGGGGTGACGACAAGGCTGGGAATAGGGGTGTTCATAGGATATGGGCTGGAAAATAGTAAGGGGCTGAAATATGGATGACGGCTAACATTGCTGAACGGCGCATGGCTTTACCGTACATGATAGCAAAATTCATCAAGGCCCACGCCATCCTGGCATGGCTGCGTATTGAATGTGGTTTTCCATCCCCCAATTCGTGCACCGGCGTGCGGTCAGCCGCGCACGGGGCTTTGCCGCCCAAGCTGCCGGCTAAAAGATTTCTGTCGGTAAATTTTACAAAAGTGTCATTCTGCACAGCATAATTAATGCCAAGATATTGATTTCATGAAACTTTTCATGGGTGGAACAATTCGTGCTTGATAGCAGCGCTAATTCACCATGTTTTCCAAGTATGAAGAACTCTCGCGGGGCACCCCTCTCGGGCAAAAAATCGAACAGGAGCTTTACCTCATGAAAATAAAAAGTATTTTGGCCATGACGGTCTTGTTGGCTGCCGGCGCAGCCAATGCGAATCTGATCACGAATGGAAATTTTGAATCCGGCAAGCTTACTCCCTGGAATGGCAGCGGCAACGTTTCCCTGGTTTCTGCGAAAGGCGGCGATTTCTGGTTCGGCGGCGGCAGCGCCGCCCAGGACGGCGTATATGCTATCGCTTTCAACAGTGGCGACAAGGCGCCAGATGGCGTGCTTTGGCAGACGTTCGCCACGCAAGCCGGCCTCACCTACACAGTATCTTTTGATTACGGAACCAGCCGCGGCGGTTCCCAGAGTTTGCTGACATCGATCCTGGGAGGCGACGGCGTGGCGGCATTGGCGAATATGACAGCGACAGCCTCCAACACCGATCATCAGCCTTTGATTACCTACAATTTTTCATTCGTTGCGGATGGCAGCCAGTCCACGCTACGCTTTGCCGACTCCCGGCAAAACAGTACCGGCAGCCTGGACGGCATCCTGGACAACGTTTCCGTTGTTTCTGCTGTTCCTGAACCCGCTTCGCTGGCCTTGCTCTGCATCGGCATGGCCGGACTTGGATTTGGTCGCCGTAAAAAAGCATAATTTACGATGCGCTGAAAGGCGTCGAATAAATGGGCCAGGCTTTAAACAGCCTGGCTTTTTTTATCCTCGTAGGGACACTAGGCTGTCGCAATGAATGCCGGGCAGATAAAATGCCGGCCCCATTATTTGCTTAATCGGATTTCAGCGCTGCGTGCGATAGCGGCGGACAGCGCCGACGCCCAGACAGCCCAGCATCAGCAGGGCAGCTGAGTTCGGCTCGTCTACGGTCTGGGCGCAGGCACTCAGCGCCACATTCGCCACGCCCGATCCGGCGTTTGACACTGTATTGTTGCTGCACACGACATTGCCTTTAACCCCGGCCTGCAGGTTGATGCCATAGCCGCTGGCGTACAGATCGAAACTGTTGCCGTCAAACGTGTTGTTCCAGCCGGAGTTGGCCACGCCCGATATCGCATGCACCTGGAAGCCGTCGAGCAGGGCGGCCGTGTGCGCCAGGTTTTGCACGACGTTGCCGGTGATGGTGTAGCCGCTTCCCTTGACGTCGATCACGCTGTCGGCAAAGTTGATGCCGCTGATCCCCGAGCCGTCGAAGATGTTGTTCATGATGAAGCCGCCGGTGGTGCCCTCCTTGATGTCGAGCCCCTCGGCGCGAACGTTGGCGCCGATCAGGTTGGAGATGACGCTGTTGTAATCGCTGGTGTCGGCGTTGCAGCTGCTGTAAGTGCACCAGTTCGATTTCGCCGAGCCGATGTAGACGCCTTCGCCGTATTGCGGATCGACGACGCCGGTGTCGTAGATATGGCTGAACTGGATGATGTTGTAGGAACTGAACGAGCGAAAGTGCACCCCCTCGGCGCCGATGTG
>DATHMC010000005.1:0-16438 GCA_035487495.1 Undibacterium sp. | reverse complement strand
TGGCGCAATTGCGGCTGCTGTTCGACCGCAAGATGAAAAAATTCGATGAAAGCACGGCCTTGTTCAAGGATGGCGGCTTGGCCGAAGTCGTCACCGCGATCAAGCTGGGCGAAGGCAGGGATATCATGGATGAAATCCGCCTGCAAAACATCATCATGGAAAAAGAAGAGCTGGAACTGCTGACGGCAAGGCGCGACCGCTTCTACCAGGAATACAATCGGGCGCTGTGGATAGGCAATGCCATCAACGGCATCGCAATACTGATCCTGATCCTGTTTTACCGGCTGATCCGCAGGAGCTTTTCCAAACAGCGGGCGGTAGAAAACGCACTAAAACTGGCCAACGACAATCTCGAAACAACGGTGCTGGCGCGTACCGAGCAACTCTCGGTATTGTCGCGCCACTTGCTGAAAGTGTCGGAAGAGGAAAAAGCCAAGCTGGCGCGCGAGCTGCACGACGAAATGGGCGCCAGCATGACCGCCATCAGCATGGATCTTTCCATGGTCACGGAAAAGCTGAAAAAAACCGAGCCGGCATTGGCCACCCAATTGCTGAGAGCCAAGCAAGCCTTGCTGGAAACGGTGGACCTGAAGCGCCGCATCATCGAAAACCTGCGCCCCAGCATGCTGGATAATTTGGGACTGACGGCGTCGATACAGAATCATTGCGAAGAAACCACGCGGCTCGCAGGATTGATGTATGAAGTGGATATCTCCGAAGACTTTGACAATATCGATCCGGCGTGGGCCATTGCGCTGTTCCGCATCACCCAGGAATCGCTGAACAATGTGATCAAGTATGCCAAGGCCAGCCGTGTAAAGATTACTTTGAAACGCCAGGCGACCGGCCTGTGGCTGCAAATCCTGGATGACGGGATTGGCATCCCCAATGATGCATTGAAGAAGCCGAAGTCGCACGGCTTGCTGGGAATGCGCGAACGCGCATTGCTGCTAGGTGGAAGCTTTACGGTAAAGCCAGGCGTAGCAAATCGCGGCACCGCGATTGAAGCCTTCCTGCCCTTCCCGCACTAGGGCTCATGGGGGCTGGTCGGTGCAAGCGACCAGAATTGTCAACTTACCTTGCCTTCCCGCTGGACAGCATCAGATCAAATTCATGCTTGGCGACTCTGTAGCACTCGCCGGCGTGCATTTCCAGGCCTTCCCTGTCGAGCACGGTGATATTGCCGCGACGGTATTGGATCAAGCCTTCATGCTGCAGTTTTCCGGCGGCTTCGGTGACGCTCTCGCGGCGTACGCCGAGCATATTGGCGATCATTTCCTGGGTCACTTTCAGTTCATTGGTCGGCAAGCGATCCAGCCTGTCCAGCAGCCAGCGCGACAACTGCTGGTCGATGGAGTAGTGGCGGCCGCAAACGGAATTCTGCGCCATCTGGGCAAACAGCGCCTGCGTGTAGCGCATCAGCAATTGCTGCAATTTCCCGCCGCGGCTGCACGCCTCCTTCAATACCGACGCCTTCATCTTGTAAGCGTGCCCTGCGCTCTGTACCATGGCGGTCCCGAGCGCACTTTCACCCATCAGGGTGGAGATGCCCAATAAGCCTTCATGGCCGATGACGCCGATCTCGGTGACGCCGCCGTCGGCCAGCACGTACAGCAAGGCGACGATGGCGGTCGTGGGGAAGTACACATGCGACAATTTACTACCGTATTCATAGAGTTCCTTGTCGAACGGCAGATGCACGAACTCCAGGTGCGGCAGCAAAAATGCCAGGTCATCGGCAGGGAGCGCAGCCAGCAAGTCGTTTTGTATCGGGCCTATCGGGCGCGGATTCAGTTGACTGCCGACAATTGAAAAATCCCGTTGCAACATGGGAGCCACTGGAATAGGAAGACGCGTTTTAACCGAAATTTCAGTACGCATGGAATTGTTCATTTTAGTCCCCTTGAATTCAAATCTGACATCATTTGTCTGCATGAACCCTGAGAAATTCAATGCAGTAGTACTGTTTAAAACTGTGCGAAAGCTGTTTAGCGATCACTTGTTCCATCTAGTCTCACTTTAAGTTTTAACCGCGGTTTCAACCATCGGAGTAACAGGTGCGGACTTGTACGCTAAGCACGTTGTGAGCGGTCAGTGTTGTCCTACAAGTACCCGCTTGAGAAGTGCCGGCCGGCAATGGGGGCTACCCCGAATTCATGCAAGCGCCATAGGAGAAACGCCGTCATTCCGGGATAAATTCGCCAGGTTATTAGAGGTGAATAGCCGGTTTCCAGAAAGAAAATTCTCCTCCCTCAAAAATCGCTTGTGAGGTTCAGAGTGTGCTAGCGCACTGAAAAATCTTGCCGTACCGCCTATCCTTGGCGCCTGTCATAGCCCAGGAGAAAATGATGAATACCCACCAAAAATTCGCTGTTGCGACGATCATCGCCGCTGCTTCCCTGCTCAGCGCGTGCGGCTCCACGAACGCCCCGAGCGCAGCTGCTCCCGCGCCTTACCAGATTTCAAACACCTACGGGGTAGTAGATTCGATACAGATAGTCCAGGTACAAGCAGACCGAAGAGGTCCCGGCGCCGGCGCTGTAGTCGGCGGCATTGTCGGCGGCATACTGGGTCACCAGGTTGGGCATGGTTCCGGCAATACCGCAGCGACCGTTGCCGGTGCTGTCGGCGGTGCGGTGGTCGGGAATCAGGTAGAGCAAAATAATAGCCAGCCCCAGATGCGCGAGATGTATCAAATTACCGTGCGCATGGACAACGGCAGCTACCAGACCGTGACCCAGGATACGATTGCAGATCTGCAGGTAGGTTCGCGCGTACATATAGAAAATAACCGGGTGTATCGCTTCTGATATGTCCGCCGGGCTTGCTGCGCTACCTAAGCGCGCAGCAGCCGTAGCAAGCCGGCATGCCGGTGTTTAAGCTGCTGGCCGGCTGGCCCATGGTTGCCGGCAGATTTATGATCGGATGCAAGTATTAAAAAAGCCGTTTGCCCGAATTGTCGGTCAAACGGCTTTTCAATTGAGCACAAGCGAGAAAACAAGAAGATATCCGGCCCGGGCCGGGCTGGTTTCGATCCCCTTCCCTATCTTCGCCCGCTGATGATTTGCACCAGGAACATGACGATGGCCACAACCAGCAGGATGTGGATGAATCCGCCTACGGTATAGGAAGTGACCAGGCCCAGCAGCCACAATACTAATAATATGACGGCAATGGTGTAAAGCATAATGGAACCCCTTTCATTTTTGTAGTAACTACTTCATAACAGCTTCTATGAAAGCATGGACACCCGATCTGGCTAGCAGAACCGATTTCATCCACAACAGCCATGAGCCGGCATGCGAGCAATGGGCGCAGAAAGAACTGTCTAGGCAAAGTTTGTTATGCAAGTATTTGCCGACGCCAAAGCATTGACGTTCAATCTCTCCTCTTGCCGACTTCATTGCCGATCAAACCGCCGACAGCGGCACCGCCCACTGTACCGACGGCGCTGCCGCCGGTCAGCACTGCACCGCCCACTGCGCCAATACCAGCGCCGGCGACTGTACTCCTATCCTGATGGTTCATACCCGCACATGCGCTCAGGCTGAGAACCGCAGCAATGGCAATACTCTTGATTGCCGGGACTTTTGCCATATTCATAGTCATCTCCTTGTTTTACATGATTTGCTGGAAGTTTCGCATCGAAGCCGTATTGAGAAAATCATGCAAACCCAATCGAACAACTCCAGTGTAGGGTCGGGGATGATCAAGCTCCGTACGTTAGCCCACGTTTAGCCCAGGTAATTGAATTCTGCTGCATTCACCGTCGCAGGCTTACTCTCCCAGCAGCTCCGATACGGCCTCCAGTCCCTCAATATGTTCGGAAACGACTTTCACGATAACGATAATAGGAATTCCCAGCAGTAATCCCCATATCCCCCACAGCCATCCCCAGAACAGCAGGGAAATGAAGACGGCTGCGGCGTTCATCTTGGCGATCCGCCCCGTCATCCAGGTGGTGACAAAAGTACCCACCACCGTCGCTATCCCCAAAGAGACGCCGGCAACCAGCAGCGCCATAGAGATCGATCCAAATTGCATGAAGGCGACCACGCCGGCAGCTGCCGCAATCAACAGGGAGCCGAAATACGGAATGATATGCAGCAACGCGCTGGTTAGTGCCCACGCGCCGGCGTTTTCCAGCCCTATCGTCTGGAAGGCTGCCCAGATCAGCAAACCCAGCAGGGCGTTGGTCACCAGCAGCATGAACATGTAGTGCTGGATAGAGGTATTGATATCGCTCAATATCTGCACCGTGATCTTTTTCTTGGTCAACGAGGGACCGGTCAGTTTGACCAGCTTGCGTTTGAAGGTGTCATCGGACAGCAGCAGGAAAAATACCAGGAACAAGACCATCACCGCCTGGCCCAGGAAATCCATCACGCCCATGGAGCCCAGCAGCAGCCATTCCCTCAGCTTAAATACGGGTTGATCGCTGACAACAGGTTTCTTCAGATCCGGTTTGGCGCCTGTTGCCTGGCTGGTGGCTTTTTCCAGCTCCGTCGCTGCCGCCTGCATCTTCTGCATCAGGCTTGCCTGGCCGTACTGCATCCTGGTCACTTCCGTGGACAATTTTCTGGTCGCGGCCGGCAACTGCACCAGGATGGAGTCGAATTCCGTCTTCAGGGAACCGACGTGCATGCCTATGCCGCACACTATGCTGATCATCAGCAATGAGGTTCCAATCAGGCGCGGTATCTTGAGACGCTGAAGAGCCGCAACCAGAGGGCTCAGCGTATAGGCGATAAAGATCGCAAAGGTCAGGGGTATGAAGAATTTTTGCGCAAAATTGAGTGCGAATACGAAAGCGATCGCCGCCAGCATCGTGATTGCCCAGCCGCGCGCGTCCACGTGAATCCGGGGGACTGCCGGCGACTGGTTAGCCTCAGCACCGGCAGGTGCCGTACTCCCGAGTGCGCCACTCAACGGCGGGGCAAGCGGACTCAAAACTGTCGGAGTCACGTCCATTTCAGTGTCGGATGGTTGCGGACGGTGTGGCGCGGTATGCATGTCTGAGCTCATTCATTGTTATATATTTTTCGAGGATGAATGCCGCTGCCGTGCTCGCCCAGACAGCAATGAGTGTTGCGGACAGGGAGGAATTGGGCGTCTGGTCGCGCGCAGGCCGCGGCCTGCGGCCGGAGAACCGTCGCAACTAAGTCTGCAGGGCTTATTTCTTCGTGGCGTCTTTCATTGCTTCCTTGATGTTGCCTATGCCCTTTTGTGTCTTGCCTTCCACCTGCTTGGCCACGCCTTTTGCTTCCTGCTCTTTGTTGCCTATCAGTTTTCCAGCTTCCTTTTGCACTTTGCCGATTGCATCTTTTGCCGCACCTTTGACTTGATCTGAATTCATGATGAAACTCCTTATTGGATTAGTAAGACGTCGTTGAATGAAACACTATAAATTCTCCGCGAAGAGAGTTCGCACATGGTTCCAGCCAGCTGACGATTCCGACATCAATGCATATCCATGTGCAGACTCCAGAATAGAGAAACTTACCCTCTGTCTCTGTACGATATCCAACACAGGCCAAAGATACTGATCGGGAGCGCAAAATAAACGAAGCCTGGAACCAGCGCTATAGAAGGATGGGCAGATACCAAGAGAATCCGGCTTCCGGGCAGACCGGCCGGTCCTGGTGCTGATGCGCCCGCAAGGAATGTATGAAGCCTGGCGCATACGATAGAAAAACAAGCAGCACAATAAAAATTGTGCTGAGCTGGAACCGGTGCCTGCCGGCGTCCTTAAGCCGGTTTCAGTCGTTGGTAAAACTCCAGGAATACCCCAGGCCTTACTTGCTGCGCGCGATCAGCATGCCTATCAGGATGCCGATGCCTGCGGCCACTGCGACCGATTGCAGCGGTTTCTCTTTCACATAGCCGCCGGCGACTTCCACGCCTTGATTCAGTTTTTCGCGCGCACTCAGGGTCGCCTGGTTGGCGGCATCCCTGGCAGTGGCGACCTGTTCCAGCAATCTTTGTTTTGCAGCGCTCAAATCGATGTCGGACAGGCTGGGAATGCGGGCGATCAAATCATCCAGCTCTGCCTTCAATTTTGTCATTTCGTCCGAGGCGACCGAACCGACCTGCTTGCCTGCAGTTTTGGTTGCGTCAAAGACATTCCCGGCGGCGCTGCCTACATGCTCGGCGAGATTCCCGGCCGCATCCAGTGCGCCTGTGGTTTTTGTGGCGATGATGGAAGTAGTTCCCATTGAAAACTCCTTGCTGACGAATGGACAAATCCGGCATGAAAATTACAGTTTCTTTCAAACCCAGCACACAATGAAGTGAATACACCGGCCAGACCGTCTCATTGTGAATCAATCACGACGGCGTGGCCGGTGGCGCGCTGTTACCGCGTCGTATCCCTTACTTCACGCGAATGTCGTTCTTCACGTTTTTAACGCCTTTGACACCGCGGGTCACCTCGACCGCTTTGCCGATAGAGTTTGCATCAGCAACGAAGCCGCTCAATTGCACAGTGCCTTTGAAGGTCTCGACGTTGATTTCGGTCGCTTTCAATGCCGGTTCATTGACAAAGGCAGCTTTCACTTTAGCAGTAATTACCGAATCGTCAACATATTCGCCGGTACCTTCCTGTTTTGCGGTGGATGCACAGCCAACCAGCGCCACCATCATCGCTGCCATTAAGAAAACGCTGAGTCGTTTGATTATTGATTTCATTTTTATTCTCCAGAGAAAAGATACATTTCAATTTTCAGGGCTATCATTGACAGCATCAACGACAGGCCCCGAATCACTGCATTCAGGCTATAGGCTGCAATGTTGCCCTAACCTGTTACTTCAAGAAAATTTATGCTGCTCATGTACGCCGCCTACTTGCCGTACTGCGTCTTGGCCGACGCTACGCAGGCGTCCTTGCTAGGGCCAGCCAAACCGTTGCATTTTTCAATCGCAACGTCATAGTTTGCATCGTTTTTTGTTTGCGCCGCATCGCCGCGAGCCTCCACAACTTTTTTGCCTGCCTTGGCATTCGCTATCGAGGTCTTCTTGATCGCCTTGGCTTCCTTGATGCAGACATCTTTATCGTTGCCGGCCTTGTCGTCGCATTTTTCCTTCGCGACCGCGTATTCAGCATCGGCGATGTCTATCATCGCCTTGGTATGGGCTTTGGGGGTATTTTCATAATTGGCTTTTGCTTCCGCTTTTACGCGGGTGCGAGCCAGTTTGCCCTCTTCCACACAGATGTCCTTGGCATTGCCTGCCAATGCATCGCACTTGGCCATGGCGACTTTGTAATCGCTGTCGGCACGGTCTTCCTCAGCCTTGTAAGTTGCCTTGGCTTCGCTGGAAGCAGCAAAAGAAGTGGCGCAAACACCCATGGCTGCAACAGCAAACATCAGGCCTGTAATTAATTTTTTCATCTTTATGTCCTTATTTTTTTGGATATGCCCGGACTGAAGCCGGACCATGGGATGCATCGTAGCACCGCGGAAAAAGTTGCCATATAGGACAGCAAGCAGAGGCCTTGTAGGACAAGGCGAAGAAATTTTTTTGGTAAGTGATGCTTTTTTTAGTTTTTTTAAAAAACTAAATTAGTTGCATTAAGAAATCTTGTCTCCTATGATGAATGCCTGGCTTTAACCTCAAGGAACCAACATGCCTCGCCTGAAAACCAATGAATCCCCGTGCTCTGCAGCACGCGCCCTTGACATCCTGGGAGACCGCTGGACCCTGCTGTTGATTCGCGAAGTTGTGTTCGGCACCCACAGGTTCGATGACTTCGCCGAGCATCTGGGCATAGCGCGCAATGTGTTGTCTGCGCGTCTCGCCAAACTGGTGGAAAGCGGCATCCTGGAACAGGAACCGCTGAGCAGCGAGGCCAGGCGTTACGGTTACCACCTGACCCTGATGGGCCTGGATTTACTGCCGGTACTGGTGTCTTTGATGCAGTGGGGCGACCGCTGGCTGCAAACCCCAAGCTCCATTCCCTTGCAAATTGTGGAGCGCAAGACCGGCAAGAAAATACCCGACATGCGCCCCAGCAACAAAGCCGGCAAAACGCTGGACTTTAAAGACCTGGACTGGCGACCCGGCCCCGGTGCAGACGACCCGCGCATTGCTGCGCTGGTCGCCGCGTATGAATCGCAAAGGCAGCCGCCGGTGCCGCGGCGCGCCGTACCGAGCGTCATCTCCGCCGCAGACAGGCCGAGCACGAGCAACCGCGTGATCAAGCGCAGGCAGAGCTCGCGGGAATGATGGCTTCGAAAATGGATGCCCTGGCCTATTCGCCGTTGTGCTGTGCCCTGGGGCTGGGATCGGCAGCACTCGCGTTCTAGCCCATATCTTGCCCCCCGCCAAACGACACAATTCTGTCTCGCCAAGCACCCGTCCCTGGTTTGCCTTCCCCGCAACAGGCCCGGTCGTATTCACTGCCATTGATGAAATGCGGTCTAATATATTTATTTGCGGTAATATTCCATGGCTGACGGCGGACCAAGGAAAAAGTTGCTCGCACACCAAATCACGCATCAATTCAAATTCAAGGAAGCAGGAATGATCACTAAAAAATACTCGTTAATGCCTTTGCTCATCATGGGTACGCTGGCTGGCGTCTCGCTCCATGCGGTTGCCGCCGATGCCGCGAGCAAAGCGGCCGGCGCGATCAATGGGGATGAATTATTGCAGCACATCAAGGTATTAGCGTCCGACGATTTTGAGGGACGCGGCCCAGCCAGCAACGGCGAAGTAAAAACGGTGGCTTACATTACCGAACAATTCAAGAAGCTGGGCCTGGCGCCCGGCAACCCTGACGGCAGCTATGTTCAAAAAGTACCTTTGCTGGGCACCACATCCGCCCCTACGTTGAGCCTGGACATAGGCGGCAAGGTGCAGAACCTGCGCTACCCGGACGATTTTGTCGCCTGGTCGCCACTGGCTAAACCTGAAATCAAGATCCAACAGTCCGAACTGGTATTTGTCGGCTACGGCGTCATCGCCCCGGAATACGGCTGGGACGACTACAAAGGCATGGATATGCACGGCAAGACCCTGGTCATGCTGATCAACGATCCCGCGATACCCGATCCCAAGCACCCCGGCCAGCTTGACCCCAAGATGTTCAAGGGCAAGGAAATGACCTACTACGGCCGCTGGACCTATAAATTTGAAATGGCTGCCAAGCTGGGCGCGGCGGCGGCACTGATCGTGCATGAAACCAAGCCGGCCTCCTACCCGTATGAAGTGGTCAAGAACAGCTGGGGCCGCGAAAATTTCAACATCTACAGCGAGGGAGCAAACCCGGACTTTCCGGCGGTGCCGGGATGGATACCGGTAGACCGGGCCAAGGAATTGTTCAGCGCCAACGGTCTGGATTTTGAGGCGATGAAAAAGGCGGCGTTGTCGAAAGACTTCAAGCCGGTCAAGCTGGGAACCACGGCCAGCTACACTGTCAGCAACCGGTTCAACAAGGTAGACTCAAATAATGTGGTCGCCAAGATAGAAGGCTCCGATCCGGCCTTGAAAGACGAATACATCATCTATACCGCGCACTGGGACCACCTCGGCATCAATCAGGCACTGCCGGGCCCGCGCAGCAACCAGATCTACCACGGCGCGCTGGACAATGCGTCCGGCGTTGCCAGTTTGCTGGAGTTGGCAAAAGCATACAAGGCATTGCCGGTAGCACCCAAACGCAGCATCCTGTTCATCGCCACCACCTCGGAAGAACAAGGCCTGCTGGGCGCGCGTTACTATGCGCGCAATCCGTTGTATCCGCTGGCCAAGACCCTGATCGACATCAATATCGACGGCGTCAATCCCTGGGGCAAGACCAGGGACGTGAAGATCACCGGCTACGGAAAATCCAGCGCCGACGACCTGGTGCAAAAAATTGCCAAAACCCAGGGACGCACCACCAGCGCAGAAGCCCGCCCGGAAAACGGCGGCTTCTATCGCGGCGACCAATTTGAATTTGCCAAGGTCGGCGTCCCCGTTATCTATGCCGGCAGCGGCACCCAGTTCATAGGAAAATCGCCCAAATTCGCACTGGAAAAATCCGAGGACTACACCGCGCACAGCTACCACAAGGTCAGCGACGTAGTGAACAAGGATTGGGATTTTAGCGGCGTCGTGGAAGACACCCGTTTGCTGTTTGAAGCCGGTTACGCGGTTGCGCAGGGCAAGGCCAAGCCCGAGTGGAAGGCCGATGCGGAATTCAAGGCGGCCAGGGATGGTTCGTTGCAAGCGGCAGGTAAGGCTGCGAATGCAGGTTCGCAGTGATGGAACAGATACACGCGGAGTATCTTGACTAGCGCCAACAAGGACTCAAGTAGTGTTTTTTTAGTGCATTTTGCCACCAGCCGGTAGTGTGAGTAAGCATCGCTGGCCGGGCTACCCCCGGCCAGCGATCCCAAATAACGATGGAGGTATCAGCAAGCCGCCTGCAACGACAGCATCCAAGCTCACTGCCGCGACCGCAACTCCCGCACCCCGCGCCCTATCTTGCGACGCAATAAAGTCCGCAACGTCACTCCATCCGCATAGCCGACTTGCGAAGCAATCTGATCAATACTCGCATTGCTGGTCTGCAGCAAATGCACCGCGCGCTCCACTCTCAGATCCTGAAAATACGACAACGGCGTCTTGCCCAGCACCGCACGCAAACGGCGGGCCAAAGTGCGCTCGCTGGTGCCGGTGGCGCTGGCGGCCTCGCTCAATGAAAATCCTTGCGCCAGCTTGTCCCGCGCCCATCGCTCAAAACGCTCCACCACAGGATCGGTATGCGCCAGATGGTCGGGAATCACGAACGCGGCCTGTGACGGCCGCGGTTCTATCACCAGGTAGCGTGCAGTCATCGCGGCCAAGGCCGGGCTGATGCTGCGCACCAGCCACAGGGCCAGGTCCAGGTGCCCAAGCGCCGCGCCGGCGGTGACCCGGTTGGCGGAATTGACCAGCATATGCGACTCGTCCAGCTTCACCGCCGGAAACAGTTCGCGGAACAAGGGCGCCAGCCACCAGGACGTGGTGGCCGCATGGCCGTCCAGCAAACCCGCCTGGGCCAGCACAAAGGTGCCGGTGCAGGCAGCGCCAATCACAGTGCCGCCCTCCGTCCATTCGTTTAATATCTTGCCGATATCCGCCACTTCCTTGCGTTGCAAGGCGGCGCGCACCTGCTCCGGCATTTTCGCGCCCATCGCCGGCACCAGCACCACATCCGGGCGATCCAGCCCGGATGCCGGCGCAACCGGCACGATGAAGCCGTGGCTGGTGCGTATGCGCTTGCGCACTGCCAGCAATTGCACGTCAAAGCGGGAAGCTTGCTCGACGCCCATGCCGGCCAGTTCATTGGCAATACCGAAGGTATCCAGCAAGGTGGACAGGCCGGTATCGAACACATCGTCGAGCACGAGAACATAGATCTTCATGGCAGGAATGATAGCATAACTGTCACTCCTGCCACTTCAAGAAGAGCGCATTGAGTCCTATCATCGCCTCCTGTGATCCAATCCTGTATCACTATTAAAAAGGAGATTCATCATGGTAAAACTCGCATTGCTGGTGCGCCTGGAAGCGAAAGCGGGCAAAGAAGCGGAAGTGGCAAGTTTCCTGGAAAGCGCGTTGCCGCTGGCCAATCAGGAGGCCGGCACGGTAGTCTGGTTTGCGCTGCGCATGGGTCCGTCCACATTCGGCATCTTTGATGCGTTTCCGAATGAAGCCGGGCGCGCGGCCCATTTGTCCGGGCCTATCGCCGCGGCATTAATGGCAAAGGCCACCGAATTGCTGTCGCAGGCTCCGGTCATAGAGCAAGTGGAAGTGCTGGCGGCAAAACTGCCTTAATAGGACTTACGCAAATATGAGCCGCCGCAAGTCCCACAGCGTTGTCCTCGCGAAGCGGGGACCCATTGTCGACTCCGGCAAAAAATGGATTCCCGCTTTCGCGGGAATGACGTGGTGTGTATCCGAATTCCCTGTCCGAGACAGTTCTGCGTAGTCCTAATAAAAAAATCTCGCGGACATGATGTACGCGAGATTTTTAGATTGCCACTTGCAACTTTATTTTTTACGCATAGGCGGCAGGTCGGTACACACCCCCTCAAACACTTCCGCCGCCATCCCTATCGATTCACCCAGCGTCGGATGCGGGTGGATGGTCTTGCCGATATCGACCGCATCCGCGCCCATTTCTATCGCCAGCGCGATCTCGCCTATCATGTCGCCGGCATGGGTGCCGACGATGCCGCCGCCGACGATGCGATGCGTCTCTGCATCGAACAGCAGTTTGGTGAAGCCTTCATCGCGGCCATTCGCCACGGCGCGACCGGATGCCGCCCACGGGAAGTGGCCTTTCTCCAGTTTGATGCCCTTGGCCTTGGCTTCGTCTTCGGTGATGCCTACCCAAGCTACTTCCGGATCCGTGTACGCAACGGAAGGGATCACGGTCGCATCGAAATGCGTTTTCAGGCCGCTGGCGGCTTCTGCCGCCACGTGCGCCTCATGCACCGCCTTGTGCGCCAGCATGGGCTGGCCGACCAGGTCGCCGATGGCGAAAATGTGCGGCACGTTGGTGCGCATTTGCGAATCGACATTGATGAAGCCGCGATCGGTGACGCTGACACCGGCCTTGTCGGCGGCAATCTTCTTGCCGTTGGGGCTGCGGCCTACCGCCACCAGCACCATGTCGTACAACTGCGGCTCCGGCGCGGTGACCGACGCGTCTGCGCCTTCAAAACTGACCTTGATGCCTTCCGGCAAAGCCTCGACCGCAACGGTCTTGGTCTTCAGCATGACCTTGTCGAAGCGCTTGTCATTGAACTTCTGCCAGACCTTGACCATGTCGCGGTCCGCGCCCTGCATCAGGCCGTCCAGCATCTCGACCACGTCGATACGCGCACCCAGCGTGGAATAGACGGTGGCCATTTCCAGGCCGATGATGCCGCCGCCTATCACCAGCATGCGCTTGGGAACCGCGCGCAATTCGAGTGCGCCGGTAGAGTCTACGATACGGGGGTCTTGCGGCACGAAAGGCAGGTTCACCACCGAGGAACCGGCAGCGATGATGGCCTGCTTGAATTGCACGGTCTTTTTGGAGCCGTCGGCGGCAGTCACCTCGATATGATGCGGGCTGACAAACTGGCCCACACCCTGCACTACATTGACCTTGCGCGCCTTGGCCATGCCCGTGAGGCCGGTAGTCATCTTGTTGATGACCTTTTCCTTGTAGCCGCGCAACTTGTCGATATCGATTTCCGGCTTGGCAAACGTGACGCCGTGCGCCGCCATCGCCGCCGTTTCATCGATCACCGCGGCCACGTGCAGCAAGGCCTTGGACGGGATGCAGCCGACGTTCAGGCAGACGCCGCCCAGTGTCGCGTAGCGCTCGATCAATACGGTGTTCATGCCCAGATCGGCAGAGCGGAACGCCGCGGAGTAGCCGCCGGGGCCGGCGCCCAGCACCATCATGTCGCATTCCACATCGACCTTGCCGGCATAGCTGGATGCTATCGGCGCCGGTGCTGCAGCGACAGGGGCCGCGGCAGGCGCGGCCGACGCTGGAGCGGCAGCGGTTGCGCCGCCGCTCGCTTCCACGATGGCCAGCAAGGAGCCTTCGGCCACCTTGTCGCCGACCTTGACCTTCAATTCCTTGACCACGCCGGCATGGCTGGACGGTATCTCCATACTGGCCTTGTCGGACTCCACGGTGATCAACGACTGGTCGACCTTGATCGTATCGCCGACCTTGATCAGCAGTTCAATCACTTCCACTTCCTTGAAGTCGCCGATATCGGGAACTTTAACTTCCACAGGGCCGGACGGTGCCGACGGTGCTGCAGGCGCTGCCGCCGGAGCGGAAGCTGCCGATGAAGCTGCAGCCGGCGCTGGCGCAGCGGCTGGCGCCGCCGTGGCCGCAGCATCCGCCGCTTCCACCACCAGCAGCAAGGAGCCTTCGGCCACCTTGTCGCCGACCTTGATCTTCAATTCCTTGATCACACCCGCATGGCTGGACGGAATTTCCATGCTGGCCTTGTCGGATTCCACGGTGATCAAGGACTGGTCCACCTTGATCGTATCGCCGACCTTGACCAGCAGTTCAATCACTTCCACTTCCTTGAAATCACCAATATCTGGTACTTTGACTTCGATCATGCCCATAGTTTCCGCTCCGTTGAT
This sequence comes from Undibacterium sp., assembly GCA_035487495.1. Lineage (GTDB taxonomy): Bacteria > Pseudomonadota > Gammaproteobacteria > Burkholderiales > Burkholderiaceae_D > Undibacterium. The sequence goes on along the minus strand of DATHMC010000005.1, from coordinate 2,305 downwards.
CCCATAAAGGGCTTTGAAAGAGAAATATCATCCATCCCGGCGAACGCCGGAGATTTACGACAAATCCTCAATGTTCTTTGTAGTGAAATGAATTAAATTGATAGGCCCAGCCGTGCTCTTGTCAAACTCCGCACCGGCCAGTATCCCCGTTTCTGCAATTTCTTTCGCGCTGCCAGCCTTGTCGTACACCGCGTACATCGCCCCCAGCGCAAAATTGCGCCCGCTGCCTATGCCCCAGAAGCGGTCGAAGGCAAACACTTCGCGGTAAGAATACACGCCGAAGATGCCGTAGGGATTGGCCACCAGCGCCGTGATCTGCGAAGACTCATAAGGATCGTCGTCATCTTCCTTGTGGTTCAGGAAAAATTTATCTTTCAGCACCGCATGGATGCGGGAAAAGGTTTCAAACACTTCTTCCCGCGTCCGTAGATGGCACTCCTGCTCCATCCCCGCCAGCAGCTTGCGCATGACCGGAAAATGCGCAGCAGAACCGGCCAGCGCGATATACGATTCGCCGACCTGGATGATCTTGTTGTTCTGCTCGTAGCCGTGCGACAGCCTGGTATCACCGAAGGTGACCAGGGAATCGGCCGCGATGGCAATTTCATTTTCTTTTTTGACGACGACGCATGTGGTCATGATGGCCTCCTTAACAAAAAATGGGGCGGAAAAGTCTGCAAAGCATCCCGCCCCATAAATTGCTACAGCATAGTCTTGCGCAAGTCTGCCAGTACGTCCGCCAGGTAGGTAGTGAACTTGGCAGCCATCGCGCCGTCAATCACGCGGTGGTCATACGACAGCGACAAAGGCAGCATCAGGCGCGGCAGGAACTGCTTGCCGTCCCATACCGGCTTGATGGCCGATTTGGACAAGCCGAGGATAGCGACTTCCGGCGCATTGATAATCGGTGTAAACGCGGTGCCGCCGACACCGCCCAGGGACGAAATCGTAAACGTTGCGCCCTGCATATCGGCCGGCTTCAGCTTGCCGTCGCGCGCCTGCGCGGACAGCTCGCCCATTTCCTGGGCAATCTGCGACAAGCTCTTTTTGTCGGCATCCTTGATGACCGGGACGACCAGGCCGTTCGGCGTATCGGCGGCGAAGCCTACATTGTAATACCGCTTCAGTATCAGGTTCTCGCCGTTCGCATCCAGTGAAGAATTGAAGGCAGGGAATTTCTTCAGCGCGGCGACGCTGGCTTTGATCACGAATGCCAGCATGGTCAGCTTGACGCCGGACTTGGCCATCGCTTCATTGGAAGATTTACGGAACTCTTCCAGCCCGGTGATATCGGCTTCGTCGAATTGCGTCACATGCGGAATCATGACCCAGTTGCGGTGCAGGTTGGGGCCGCTGAGCTTCTTGATGCGCGACAAAGGCAGCAACTCGGTGGCGCCGAACTTACTGAAATCCAGCGAAGGCCATGGCAGCAGATCCAGCCCTGCGCCACTACCTTTGGAGGCCGCAGCCGGCGCAGCGCTGGCGCCGGACATGACGCCTTTGACAAAGTTTTGCACATCTTGCTGCGTGACGCGGCCTTTGATGCCCGAGCCGTTGACGCGCGACAAATCGACGCCCAGTTCGCGCGCGAATTTGCGTATCGACGGCGACGCGTGCGACTTGCCGTTGCCGGCAGGCGCTGCGACGGTGGTGGCCGGTGCCGGCGCAGGGGCTGGTGCGGGTGCCGCTGCCGCAGGTGCGGCGGCCGTTGCAACTGGCGCGGGGGCCGGCGCAGCAGCTTGTGGCGCCGCTGCCGGAACGGCAGCGCCGGTCGCTTCCACGATCAGCAGCAAGGAGCCTTCGGCAACCTTGTCGCCGACCTTGACTTTAATTTCCTTGACGACACCGGCCTGGCTGGACGGTATCTCCATGCTGGCCTTATCGGATTCCACGGTGATCAGCGACTGGTCGACCTTGATAGTGTCGCCCACCTTGACCATCAACTCAATCACTTCCACTTCCTTGAAATCGCCGATGTCCGGCACTTTGACTTCAATTGTACTCATAGCTTTAGCTCCGTTATCTCCCTGCTTCCGAGGATGAAGATAGCGCCGGGTCCGGGTTCCTGCTGCGGCATTGCAAAGCAGCAGCAAGCGTTACTGGCGCTACCCTCCTCCCTGGAAGGGAGGGGATGGTAAGGTCAAATTAAACAGTCACCGGATTTGGTTTGTCGGCATCGATGCCGTATTTGCTAATTGCCTGGGCCACTACGGAAGCCGACAATGCGCCTTCGTCGGCCAGCGATTTCAAGGCGGCGATCACGACAAAATAGCGATTCACTTCAAAGAATTCACGCAGTTTGGCG
>DATHMC010000004.1:0-3406 GCA_035487495.1 Undibacterium sp. | reverse complement strand
CGTCTTTTCGCGCCATGCGTCGTTGCAAATCCTCGCGATAGTCTAGCTATCGCTCCGGTTTGCGCCTAGCCTGACACGAAAATCCACCATTTCTGAAGTTCCATTACTTACGAAGCACTACACTAGCTCCCGGCTCAAAGCAGTTTGCAAGCCTCGTCGAAATCGAGGCGCGGGCTGCGCGGGAAAAGCGCAGCGGGATCGCCGTAGCCCAGGTTGCAAAGGAAGTTGGTCTTGATGTGGCTGTCGGGAAAGTACTCATACTTGAAGTCCGGCGTCTTGCTTTCGGGGAAAAATTCATGGTCGACTTTCTGCTGGTCGAAGCCGGACATCGGCCCGCAGTCCAGGCCAAGGGCGCGCGCCGCCAGCATGAAGTAGGCTCCCTGCAGGGAGCTGTTGCGGCGGGCGGTGACTCCGGCCAGCTCGGGCGTGTCGGCGAACCAGGAGCGGGCGTCGGCATGGGGGAACAGTTTTGGCAATTGTTCAAAGAATTTGCCGTCGTAGCCGATGATGGCCGTGACCGGCGCCGCCATTGTCTTGTCGACATTTCCCGGCGCCAATGCCGGCTTCAGCCGCTCCTTGGCTTCCGGCGTGCGCAAGAACAGGATGCGCGCCGGCGAACAATTGGCGCTGGTCGGTCCCCATTTCATCACATCGTAGAGGCGGCGCAGGAGATCGTCGCTGACCGGTTTGTCGAGCCAGGCATTGTGGGTGCGCGCATTGAAAAATAAAAGATCGAGGCCTTCCTGATTCAATTCCTTACTCATGGTCGTCACCTGAAGTATGTTGATCAAAGTTAGCGGCGTGGTTACCGAACAAGTATAGGCGGCAGGATGAAAAATGAAATGGCATTCTAGGTTGAGTGCTTGGCGGTAACCCCAATTTGGTCCAAGGTATAGTGCTGCCAGGCCCGCTGGATAATGCTGATATTTTACGAAATCGATGCAGATTACAAGGAGTGTGGAATGGACAAGCTGCAAGAATTTGCGCGTCAAGTGTTCGAGTCTCAACCTTTCAGCCGGTTCATCGGCGCCCGGCTCACCAACTCAGGGCCTCAAAGTGCAGAATTGAGCATCCCGATCGTCGACCATCTGAAGCAGCAGCATGGCTTCGTCCACGGTGGAGTGATCAGTTATCTGGCCGACAACTCGATCACCTTCGCCGGTGGTTTGGCGCTGGGCGGCAATGCGCTCACTTCGGAATTCAAGATCAATTATCTGAAGCCCGCAGTCGGATCATTGCTGATTGCGCGGGCTAATGCGATAAGCGTCGGCAAGCGGCAGGCCGTATGCCAGTGCCAGATCTACGCAGTCGACGATGGTGAAGAGAAGCTATGCGCGATCGCACAAGGGACAGTCGTCGCTGCCCAGTGAACGAACGGTTCGCACCTTCGCCCGGCGTAGCGCTTGATCAATTGGGTTTGAATACCATCAATCCATAAATCACCAGCATCGCGATAAATGCCGGATATCCGAGCCATTCCCAATAACGTGCATATTGCCAATAATGTGCGGGAAGCTGCACATTGTTTTGGGCAGAAGCGGCAGCTATTTTTGACATTTGTATTTGCAACCAGACTACCGGTAGCCAGCAAGCTCCTGCCAATGCGTACAAGAAAAACGTCCAAAGCAGCCAGTTCTGAGTGATCGGATAACCAGATAAGGAAAGCATGGCATAGCCCGTCAGCGGCTGAATGAAGATTGCCGGTGTGGTGAACCAGAAATCTGCGCGTACAACTAAACGAATAACTTCTGCAATCGCCTCCGGGTTACGGGTGCGATGTATGAAATAGAGATAGAACGCGCTGCCAAAGCCTGTTCCTACCAGCAGAACACTGGACATGATATGTACCCACTTCAGCATCAAATAAATATTCATGGTGTTTGATTTGCATTCTTATGTAGTAGCCATAACACCAATAGTATCGGCAGATTTTTGAGTATTGGGCCGAACGGATGCAATAGGTATTCGGGGAGCCAGATAGAAATAATGACTGTGTAAGCGACGATCAGGCAAGCCTGGATTATCCACAGCAGCTTGCCATGCCAAACCAAGGTAAACAGGCCAAGTAAAATGTCCAATACTGCGGCCAGGTAGAGAGCTGCAAGAGCGGTAAATCCATACAAGCCAATACGGCTGAGCAGGTTTAAGCCTTCTTGTTTTGTGCAAAGACTGAGTATTCCCGTCACTAGCCAGATAGTCGCGAGCACTATGCGCATCAAACGCAGCTCTGACGGTTTCATGTCGCGGCCATTGAAACAGGATTGTCGCGCTCCACAATGGCGTCGGTATGCATGCCCCATTTCGAAAATTCGGGCTCGAAATCCGATAAATTCAAACATCCCATGCTGGTATAGGCGCCCACTTCCTGCATTTCTTTTCGAGCCAAGCGTCGCGCCAGAAGAATCGCAGCCATGCAGGGAATTTCCGGTCCGAAATCATTGTCCGCAGCAATGTGCCATGCACGGCGGACCTGTACGCCATCGGCATCAATTCCTTGAACACGGACAACCATGCCGCCGAGCGACGTTCCCATAAAATCCAGGCCCTTTGCCGTAGCATTGAGCAACTTCGCAAAACGCTCGGGATGCCTGACAAGACCCGTCTTGCGTAACCAAGCCAGGACCGAAAGCGCGCGCTGACTGAAGCCGATTTCCAGTGCGGCTCGGAACATGACGGAACGTACATTTTTGTAATGAGCGGGGAAAAGTTCAAGATCCGGAATGTCGCACAAAGCGCCGATGCGTGGACGAAGGCGTGCAAATTCTATCTGCGCTGGATTGCTCCAGCCGTAGCGAGTCACCCAATTTCCATCCCGCCAGACCAGAATCGGCGCGCCACAGTAATTCAATACCGCCGCCAGAGTAGCTGTGCCCCGCGGAGCAGTCTGGGCGGGGGCTATGCAAATATCGATAGATTCCACATTTCCCCAGCCTTGGGAAAGGTGGTTGACGACAGCAGATGAAAGAGCCGGTACGGTGCTGGCGCCAGTGATGGCGATTCGCCCGCTACGACGGAAAGCTGCATCTAAGGCTTGCGGGAAATCGCATACAAATCTTCTGCCATCTGCCAGATCGATGTAGTGTGCGTTGGCTGCAGCAACTGCCAACGGTACGTCATAACCCTGTTCTTGAAACGGCCCGGCGGTATGGATGACAAGTTCGGCGCCAATGTTGCGCAAGGTCTGCGCCAAATTATCCTGAGCCAGATCGAGATGCAGGGCGCTTGCACGATTTCCCAACTTGGCAGCAAGATTGGCGGCTCGCATTGCATTTCGACCGGCAACGACTAGTTCAATATCGTGGGAGTCAGCCAGCGCACGGCATATCCGTGCGCCAAAATTTCCATATCCTCCTAACACCACTGTTTTCAATCGATTTTCCTCAGGCTTCATTCTTTAGCTAGCGAT
>DATHMC010000003.1:0-4905 GCA_035487495.1 Undibacterium sp. | reverse complement strand
CCGATGACCGGCAAGGACGTTGTCAGCGGCCAGCGCACCAGCTTAGGCATGTTTTTCCAGTTGCGGGAAAACAGTTTCATCGGCCGCCTGGACCAGCGCATTGCCGAAATCATGAATCTGCCGCCAGAGCATGGCGAGGGCTTGCAAATCCTGTATTACCCGGCCGGCGCTGGCAGCGCCCCGCACTTCGATTTCCTGCTGCCATCCAACCCCGCCAACCAGGCTTCGCTGGCGCGCAGCGGGCAACGCGTCAGCACCTTGGTGACTTACCTGAACGAAGTGGAAGGCGGCGGCGAAACGGTGTTCCCGGAAGCCGGCTGGGCTGTTTCGCCGGTGCGCGGCAACGCGGTATATTTTGAATATGCGAATACGTTGAACCAGCTGGACCACGCGTCGCTGCACGCCAGCAACCCGGTCACGCAAGGGGAAAAATGGGTCGCCACCAAATGGATGCGGCAACGGCCGTTTGTGTCTGCGTGAAGGTTCGCTGCTCGTCCAGGCGACTGCCCTCTGCCAGCAATTTCAGTGCCTGGAAGAAGACAACCTGGTTGCCGTTGCTCTCGATCTCATTTCGCCCAAAATTTTTGATACTGGCCGCGATAATCGTTGCCCGGATCAAACACATTCTTGGGGCCGCCGTCATACGCGATATTCTGGCTGGTCACCAGGTGCACCGGTGTGACATAGCCGCTGGGCGGGACGCCGGAAAAGGCGCGGTTCAGTTCATCGACGATCTGCCAGCCGTGCATGTACAGCGGCTCAGGCACCGTGCCGATTTGCAAAGTGCTGGACCGTATGCGCTTGTAGGCTGACATGGAGCCGTCGCCGGCCGACAGGCATTGCACCTTGTTGTTGGCCAGCAGCGCGGCAATCGCCGGTTTCTCCATCAGGTCGAAATACAAGTCATTCACGCCTATCGCCTGGTTCCACTTTGCGCCGTAGCGCTTGGTCAGGCTTTCCACCACCCGCTGCATCTTGGCCGGCGCTTCCGCCACAGGGATATCTTCCACGCCAAGCAAGCGGCAACCCTCGCATTGCTTGATGATCTCCAGGATCGCATTGGATTTTGCCTGCGCATAGGCATTCGAACTGTCGGTAAACACGATGATGCCGCTTTTATTACTCGACTCCACGACGCCGTACAACGCCGCGATTTGCGCCACATCCTTGGGATTGGTCGTGATATTGGTGAACAAGCCGTCGGTAGCGCCGGACTTGACGGAAGCGTGCCAGCCGACCACCGGTACTTTGGCCGCGGCAGCGGCGGCCAGACCCTTGACCTGGCTACCGGCATCCACGCCGGCGAGGACGATGCCGTCCGGCTTCATGTCCAGCGCCTGGCTGACGATGGCCGCGCCCTGGTTGCACCTGCCGCCGCAATCTATCGTCAAGACCCACCAGCCGGCACTGGCCCCGGCTTCTTTCACGCCGTTAAAAATACCGCTGACGCCGGCGTCGCTCATGTCGGATGCGATAAAGACTATCTTCTTTTTCTTGACCAGCCGGGGGCCGTCCACCGGGCCATCCCAATGGTTCTTTAACGCCGCGGCACGGGCCACCTTGGCATTGGCCCGGCTCATGAACTGCATCGGGTTTTCCTGCGCGCCGGCCGCGCTGAGCATACTAAATACAAGGAATAGAACAGTGAAGCACCTACCATGGATTGGTGTCATGATTTCAGCTTTAAGGTGTAGGACCGGTAGACATGCATGGGGCCGCATGCTCGCGCAATTTTTTTGTAATGATTTGTTCTGCTGCGCAACGATTATTACAGATAAATGTCGCGCTAAATACAGCGTCGAGGCAGCAAAATCCCGTGTCGGAATTTTATATTTCTTTAAAGAAATAATTCGATTTTAATTCGGCGGGGCGGGCATTTTTCAATGTAAATGCCCGGTTTCAGTGGCTAAAGCGAGACATGGAACAAGCTGCGGAAAGCAGGTGGCCCACCGGAAAGGAGCGGATGCCTTCCCGGCACAGGCAATTTATTACCAGCTGATGCTGCCCGCGCCCCGGCGCTCGGCGCTACGTTTGCCTGGATTGCCGTAAACGCGGATATCGCCGCTGCCGTAGCTGCTGACCCTGGCTTCCTGCGTTGCATACACCTTGGCGTCGGCGGAGCCCATCGATTGCACAATCGCCTGGCTAGCCCTGAGGTTCGCTGCATCCAGGTCGCCGGAACCGGCCAGCCGCACATTCAATGCCCTGGTCTGCCCCTTCAGCATGGCCTCGCCGGAACCCATGATGCTGACATCGACGTTGTCGCTATTGGCCAGCGCCATTTTCAGGTCGCCGCTACCGCTCATATTCACTTGCACCTGCTGGTAATCGCCCTCGAAACTCAAGTCACCGGAACCGCTCATGGCCAGCTCCGCGCGATTGCCGCGGAAACCGCTGACGGTGCCGTCGCCGCTGCCCAGCATCTGCAGTTTTTCAAAGTTCGGCAACACGAGTTCTACCCGCAGCGGCTGGCGCAGCATCATGAAGAATCCCTTCGTGCCTATATACAAGGTGTTTCCTTCCACCCTGGTAGTTACCCGCGATACCATCGCGGCCTCGCCGCGTATCTGCAGATCCGGCACATTGCCTTGCCTGAGGGCAAGGTCCATCGGGCCATTCAGCACCACGTGGACGACGCCGGCCTGGATACTGCGGCTGTCGCTCCCCTGCCCGCTGCCGGCGGCACTTGCTCCGGCGCCGACCGGGGCGGCATGCGCTGTCATAAAGGCGCTGGTGATTGCTATCAAGACTGCCGCCAATGCCAACATCCCTGCGCCTATCCTGATGATCGTTTTCATGAAATTCTCCTTTAAAACCGGCGTTAAATTCTTCTACTGTGCATTTGTGATATCTATGCGGCCCTGGCAGTCACCGGCAGCTTGAGCAGCGACACGTTCCATTGCAGGTAGTGTTTGAAGCCGATGAAGGTATACCTGGTCATGAACAGACAGAACAGGAACAGTGCTATGCCGCCCAATAACAGGCCTACGCCCTCCCAGGCATGGCGCCCTTGCACGCGGTTGCCGACATTCACATGGATTTTTGCCTGGTCGCCGAGGTGGCCGGCTGCCGCAGCGGATGCCGGCGCCGTCGCTGCCGCCGAAGCGGAAGCCGAGGCAACGGCCATCGCCTTGCCGGCGGCCTGCTCCGTTGCCGCCTCACCGCTCGGCAGGGTCGCCGCGCTATCGTCATCGTCGACGACTATGCCCGACGGGCTGATGTCCACAGACACGCTGCCTGCGCGGCCGCGACGCAGGTCCACACCGGCATCGCTGATCATCACGTGCCGCTGGACCGGGATATCAAAATTAAACTGGCTGACGCCGGACAGGCTGGCGGCGGTGATGCCTATGCCGACCATATAGAATACCAGCGCGGAAACATAGGTCGCAAACAACAGGCAAAAATAGACCGTGGCCGGAATAATCATGAACAGGTTAAATACCAGCAAGCCGATCACGGATACGAACAGGCCCGCTATATTGCCCGCACTAAAATTTTTCTTTACTTCCTGATAACGCAGGCCGGCACTCTTCTGTGCCGCGACCAGGCCGGGTTTGGGTAAGCCGGCAGCAATCTCTTGCTCGCTGCGGCCCGCCGCCATCGCATCGGTGAATTTGCGCTCATAGGCCCACATGGTTTCTTCTATCGCCTCTGCGGGTAAACCGTCCAGCGCCTGCTTCAGCGCATTCATGTATTCTGTTTTATCCATTTTTCTTCTCCCTCATGTAGGAATTGGCATGAAATCGTATGACTGAACTGTAAGCTCACGCGGGAGACAAGCAAAACGCTATGCGACAGTTGGCAATTTCGGGGGATTGGACGACATAGGACGGGGATAGATTGCAAGCCCGCACGGACCGGCAACTTGATTTATATTGTCTTTATCAACACATTTTCCGTACACGGGCCTGGCTGGCGTCTATCCAGCGCTCCAATAGCCCGGCGGTCCCGGCAGGCAAATGTAGGCCCAGCTTGGAACGCCGCCATAGGATGTCGTCGGCGCAAGTCGCCCATTCATTGCGCATCAGGTAGTCCGTTTCCGCCGCAAACAGGCCGGGCGCGATCTCTTGCCCCATATCGGCCAGGGTGTGCCGGTCCGCCAGCAAATTCCTGGTGCGGGTGCCGTACGCGCGCGCATACCTGGCGACCACGGCAGGCGGCAGCCACGCATACTCTTGCTGCAAATTTTGCACGAATTTATCGAATTCCCGCACCGCCCGATTTTGCGGTTCGGGGCCGAACAAATCGCCGCCCGGCAGGCAGCTGTGCGCTGTCCAGGCGCCATGCGAGTTGCAGAGGGCCGGAGCGATCAAGTCGACCGCTTCTTCCGCCAGCTTGCGGAAGGTCGTGATCTTGCCGCCGAAAACGGTCAGCAACGGCGCGCCCTGCCGGTCCAGTTCAAGCCGGTAGTCGCGGGTCACGGCGGCGGCAGCGGCCGCTTCGTCTTCCACCAGCGGCCGCACGCCGGAGTAGGACCATACTACCTGTGCCGGAGTGATTTGCTGGTCGAAATACTGGCTGCTCAACTGGCACAGATAGGCAATCTCGTCGCTGTCTATCGCCACATGGTTGATGTCGCCGTGATAGTCGATGTCGGTGGTGCCTATCAGCGTAAAGTCGTGCTCGTAGGGAATGGCGAACACGATGCGGCCATCCGGGTGCTGGAAAATATATGCATACGGATGATCGAACAGCCGCTTGACGACGATGTGGCTGCCCTTGATCAGCCGCAGCGTCTTGCCGCCCGTTTGCGCGGCCGCGGTTTGCAGGAAGTGCGCCGCCCACGGTCCGGTCGCATTGACCATGCAACGGGCGCTGACTGCCAGCGGTTCGCCGTCGGCCGCGCGCAATTGCGCCAGCCAGCGCTGGTCCTGCCGCTCCGCCTTTTCACAACGGGTGCGG
>DATHMC010000002.1:0-2735 GCA_035487495.1 Undibacterium sp. | reverse complement strand
GCCATGCCCCACAGCGCCTGCGCCACCACTGCCACGGCGACCACCTTCAAGCCATGCAGCCAGCCGCCGGCCAAGGCAGCGTCCATGTGCACGACAAAGAGGCCGAACAGGATGAGCGCCAGCGCCGATGGCGCAGTGAATCCCAGCCACGCGGCAAACCCGCCCGCATAGCCGGCCCGGGTCAGACCCAGCGCAATGCCGACCTGGCTGCTGGCAGGCCCGGGCAGCAGCTGGCACAGCGCCACCAGGTCGGCATAGGCCGACTCGGCCAGCCACTGGCGCCGCTCCACGAACTCCGTCCGGAAATAACCGAGATGCGCGACCGGTCCGCCAAACGATGTCAGGCCCAGCCGCAGAAAGACGAGGAATACCGTTAAGGGGGAATCGCGCATTGTCGGGGGGATTGAGATTTTTCCGTTCGCCTGCATCTTAGACAGAATGTATTGACCTGCCACGCCTCAAGCGACGCGGATTAAGCTAGAGGTTTTTCAACCCAAGGCTCAGAGCCGAAATTGAGGGGGCAGGCCATGAACGAGTTTAGCAAATATGTTGGTTTGGATGTGCACAAGGAAACGATCGCGGTGTCGGTGGCGCAGCGTGGTGGCGAGGTGCGTTATGTGGGCGAGATCGCCAACACGCCGGAGGCGATGGTCAAGCTGGTGAATCAGTTGAAGAAAGGTGGTGCCAGCCTGTCGTTGTGCTACGAAGCCGGGGCCTGCGGCTACGGCATTTATCGGCAGTTGCAGGAACTCAAGCAAGACTGCGTGGTGGTGGCGCCATCGCTGATACCGAAGAAAGCCGGTGACCGGGTCAAGACAGACCGGCGCGACAGCATGAGTCTGGCGCGGCTGCACCGGGCAGGAGAGCTGACGCCGGTCTATGTGCCAGACGGACTCCAGGAAGCCCTGCGCGATTTGACGCGGGGCCGGGAAGACATGAAGCATTTGCAACGGCAAGCCAAGCAGCGGCTGCTGGCGTTCTTGTTGCGACATGGCAAGCGCTATACGGGTAAAAGCAATTGGACGCAGATGCACTTTCGCTGGCTGGAGACGGTGAAATTGGAGCAGCCGGTGCAGCAAATCGTCCTGCAGGAATATGTCGACACAGTACTGGCGATGAGCCGTCGCGTCCAGGCCATGGATGAACAGATCGAGCGCTCGGCGCAGCAATCGGCGGTATGGCCGGTCATTGAGGCATTGATGGCCTTGCGCGGGATCAATTTGCTGACCGCTACGACAGTGGTGGCCGAGATCGGCGACTTGCAGCGCTTTGCTAATGCACCGCAATTGATGGCCTATCTGGGGTTGGTGCCCAGCGAACACTCCAGCGGTGGCAGTACGCGCCGGGGTGGCATCACCAAGACCGGCAACGGCCATGTGCGACGGGTGTTGATCGAAGCGGCCTGGACGTACCGGCATGCAGCACGCAAGACGGCAGTCTTGCAGCGGCGGGCAGAACGCACGCCAGAAGTCGTGCAAGACATCGCCTGGCGCGCGCAAAAGCGGCTATGCCAGCGCTACCGGCTACTGGAGTCACGGGGCAAACTGAAAGTGCAGGTCTGCACAGCGGTGGCTCGCGAACTAGCCGGTTTCATCTGGGCCGTCGGTCAGGTAAGCGCCATACCAGTGAACGTAACAAACGCATAAAGGCATCGAACATGAATACGTAATGTGCTCACAGCAGGACAGGCAACGGTAGGAGAATCCTCGAAGGCCCTATGAGGTGTCCGGTAACGGAATGACCCTCGACACTAGAGCGAGGTAGCTCCACGACGAACCTTTGTCATGCGGTAACCAACCCGCGTATATCAGACTGATCAACCGTCGTTTCGCCGCCCGTTCTGCTGTGAGCACATTGCAATTGTGAAGATCTTTATTTTTTAGACCTTGACGGGTCAATACATATCAGACCTTGACGGGTCAATACATATCAGGGCCTGTTAACATTTGATTTGGGAGTGCGAACGCGCGGCAGGCGTTACAGGCCCTAATCTTGCGCGTGATCGATGAAGCCGCGTGCTCCCTGCATGCCGCCGGTATGCACGGCGAGCACGCGTTCATCCTCGCGGAATGCATGCGCTTGCTGCAACTGCCGGAGCGCGTGGAATAATTTTCCGGTGTAGACCGGCTCGACCGGCAAACCCAGTTCTTGCGAAAAATCGCGGCAGAACTGGCGCAATTCCGGCGGCGCCTTGCCATAGCCGCCGTGATGGGCGTCGGTGAGCAACTGGTAGTTCTGGTAGTCGGGATAGCCGGCCTGCTGCAACAGACGCGCAACTTCCTGGCGCAGATAGGCGGCATCTTTCAAGACGGCGACGCCGATCACCCGGCCGCGGCCGTGCAAGCCCGCCAGGATCCCGGCCAGGGTGGCGCCGGTGCCGCAGGCGACCATGATCACTTCAGGAATGAATTGCAGCTGCTGCGCGATTTCGTCCACCAACTCCGCCACGCCGCGCAATGCCGCCGGCGCGCTGCCTCCCTCAGGAAGCCAGATGTGGCTGTCATCGGCCGGCGCGACATGGCGGTGCCAGGCTTGCCCGTCTTCGCGCAGCTGGCGATAGTCCATGCGCGACACGAAGCGGATCTGCATGCCCAGGCGACGGCAATCGTCCAGCGTCGCGCTGCTCATCTCGGCGGCGCCGCGCACCAGTCCTATGCTTGGCCAGCCGCCGAGGGCGGCGGCATGCGCCAGCGCATGCAAATGATTCGACCACGGGCCGCCCATGGTGACCAGGG
>DATHMC010000001.1:0-2816 GCA_035487495.1 Undibacterium sp. | reverse complement strand
AACGGTCTGACCGAGAGTACGTCCACCCATAGTTGCTCCGTTGGCCGCGATCCAATCGGTGTAGACGGCATCCAGGCTGGAGGGCGCCAGCGCCGAATCGAGGAAAGCGCGCTTGGCCGAAGAAATGAGAGGGGACGGAGTGCCGGAGTCTGTAGTCTGTACGTAGGGATTACGCAACTGGCTGTCGTATAGACTCCAATAGCCCAATTCATCTTGGTTGGCGCCAACCATCAAGTCAATACCTTTCGCGTTGCCGTTCGCGATGACATCGTATGGATTACCGATAAGCAAATCATTATCGAAGAATGGGGCGAATAGAGCATCTCCTACCCCGGAATTCTGTATGGCGTTCTGTTGCTGCTTGAGCAGCTCTCTCACGCTGGCCCCGTTCAGATCGGCAATTGTTTTCTTTGGGCCGCCATCTGTAATCACGGTTGCGACAATTTGCTGGAAACCGCTTGTGTGCAGTAAATTTGGGCCGCCGCTTTGGCCAATCGCACGCTTAAACAATTTTTCGGGTGATTTGGTGGCGAGCAAGGCGGACAGCGATATCGAGCCCGCGGACTCACCGAATACCGTGATGTTGTCTGGATCACCTCCGAACGCCGCTGCATTCCGGTGTGCCCATTGCAGAGCGGCGATCTGATCGCGCAGGCCGTTGTTGCCACTACCGGCGTAAGACGGGTCAAGCTGCCCAAGCTCCAGAAACCCGAGTATCCCGAGCCGATAGTTGATGGTCATCACGACGACATCCTGGGCTGCCAGATGTTGACCGCTGTAGTATTCGCTCGAACCATCTCCAACTTGAAATGCACCGCCTGGGATGAACAACATTACCGGTCGTTTCTTCTGATCCAGCGCGGGCGACCACACACTGACGTGAAGGCAATCCTCGTTTTCAAATATTTCAGTATCCGCTCCAGTCAACTCATTGAAAACCTTTGTCGCGGCGTACGGATAGAATTCCAGGGCATCTTTGATCTGCGGGCACACTTCTTTGAATTGGCTGGCATCGCGTACGCCTGTCCATGTCACAGCTGGCTGCGGGGGGCGAAAACGAAGTTTCCCGGTGGGAGCAGCCGCGTAAGGAATGCTCTTGAAAGCCAAAACCTCGCCTTCCCTCACTCCCTTCACCACACCGGCGTCCGTAGCTGCGCAGGTGTCACAAGCGTCAAGATTATCGCCACCACCACCGCCGCACCCAACGATCAAGGCTGCCAGACCCATGACGCCAATCCATTTCCATGTTTTCATTTTTTGTCCCCGTTATTATTCGGAGATCCAGTATGGAAAAGACTCAGATGCCTGTCTTGTACGAGACGGTGGTTTGCGTCATTGATCTAACACTATTCGTCGGCTAGTCGACTCAAATACTGCCTGCTATTCCAGCTTTGGCTACGAAGCCAGGCTTTATCAGTTGGGAATTTCAAGCACTGTCCGATTTAGCCGACATGATGCCTGCCATAACCCGCATCAATCACCAGCTCATTGCCGCTGACAAAACGGCTGGCATCCGACACCAGATACAAGATCGCCGCCGCGACATCGGTGGCCGAACCGCTGTTGCCCAGCATTTGCAGCTCGACCCTGTCGCTCAATGCCTGCGGCAGATCACCGCGCTCACGCATGGCTAGCGCCAACGTCGACGGACGCACCAGACTGGGGTGGATGGAATTGACGCGAACGTTACGTGCGGCGTACTTCATCGCATTCAGGTTGGCCATGCGCAGCGCCGCTTTGGCGGCATGATCGGCGGCGTCCTGGCGCTCATCGTCCATATTGCACAAGGACAGCACATTGACGATGGAACCGCCGCCGGCCCGCTCCATCGCAGCAAGCACATGTTTGCTGCACAGGATGCTGCCGTGGACATTGAGCTGCATCGCCTTCTCCCAATGCCTTAACGGCAGCCCTCGCGCGGACGGGTTATCGGCATCGACGCCGGCGCTGTTGACCAGAATATCGATGCGGCCGAAATGCGCCTCGACCGCGTCGATCACCTCCCGTACTGCGCGGAAATCGCTGACATCGAGCCGCCAGAATTTTGCCTGCGCCTGACCGTTGTCGAGCAGCCCCGCGATGACGCGCCCTTCTCTTTCCAGCACATCCAGAATCGCCAGTCGTGCACCGGCGGCGGAAAGTGCGCAGGCGATTTGCAGCGCGATGCCGCGTGCTGCGCCAGTGATCAGTGCGACTTTGTTTTTGAGAGGGAAGTAGGTTGAAAGCTGGCTCATTTTGTTTTCCTTTTGATCTTCGGTGCAATTAATGCGGACGGTTTTCTCAAAGAGATGTTCTACATAGATGAGTGGCAATTAAAGTGGATGCGAGAACTGGCACAGCGAAATCGGCCGATCATGGCAGTGCTGTTTTCTTTGCGGGTCGGCCATTCTGCGGCGCCAAATAGTCCAAAATGGACTATTCCAAAACGGACTATAGCATGCCCTCATGCTCTACAGTCAACGTTATGAGGCACTGCGACAGATGTTGCAGGATGTGCGACATCAGTCAGGCCTGACACAAGTGGAACTTGCCGAGAAATTAGGCAGAGGGCAGAGCTATGTCTCGAAAATCGAGCGAGGGGAAAGGTATCTTGACGTGCTGGAATTCATACTGTGGTGCGAAGCATGCAAAGCCAATCCAGAATCTGTGCTTAGCCAGATTTAGCGTCAGGTGGTTGACTCAAAACCAAGATAAGAGTTCGCTCCAGCAAGGACTAAGTATGTGGTCAGAATTTGATAACTTTGGTATTCCCGAAGAAAACATAGCTGCCGCCAAACATAAGAATGAACCAGCCACGCCAAAATCTTGACGCATCC